>WFTN01000526.1 GCA_015485455.1 Planctomycetota bacterium
CAATGCATCGAGTCGGTGATGAAGTACGTCGAGTCTTGGCCTTCTTAAGATTGAGGGCTCAACACTCAGGATTGATCTTATGAATTAGTCGAGGGCATTGAGGACGACCAGACGGAAGTCCTCCGACACTCCGATAAGATTGTCTTTGGCATCAAAAGATGCCACGCGCCAGGTCATGGGCACAGGATGTCGCAAAGGTCTTCGCATCATCTTTTGCCAAAGGTCTGGAAGTTGGGGCTGTGAAGGATCTTTGAAAGATGGTTTGAACGTGACAATGTTCTGGTCGTCTCTGGCGAAATTCTGAGTGGGCTTCAGTTTCAAGTAAGGGCCCCAGACATAGTCGATCCCACGGACGGCGAACCGAATCCTGAATGTGATCGCATCCTTATGAGCCTTGAATCGAAACGAAGGCTCTTCTCCATCATTCTCCAAGAAACTGTAGTTGGGTGGTTCCAGAAGCTGGGCCGGGGCTCTCCCTAATGCTGGCTCTCTCGCCCCAAAATAGGGACGAATCCCCAAGGGCTCAGAGCGGCATTCAACCCAGCGTAAATCAGAAAAACTGAGGAGCTTTTGTTTCATCGCTAGCCGTAGTTCTTGAGCCCATTTCTTTGGTGTCAAGAAATCTCGAGACAGGAGTGGGATGCAACCAACTGTTTTGGGAGCCAATGGCGGGCGGAGGGCCAATTCCAATGAGTACTCTAAAGTTGGGACACCTTGGTATTGAGTCGGTGTGTAAAGAACAACGATTGTCTTTTTCCTCTCGCCTCGTTGTTCAAGCCGGTCTGAATAATTGAGTAAGGCTTCTTGCAATCCTTGAACCTGCTGACCGCCGTGGTCAAAGGCGGTGAGTCCTCCAGCCAGAGAGATGGAAAAGGCAGCGACCAAGAAGAACAAGGCAATCCGGCTGACAATCGTGTCGATGTGACTTGGCACCGAACCCGATCTAAACGGCAGAAGGAGAGAGGTGATGATGATCAATTGGAAACCGAAGGCCGGTTGGTAAAAGAACCGGGCATTGAACAGGCGTTCGTCAACCCAGCAAATGGGAAGAATTGGTCCTGTGCCGAGGATGAAAATAGCCAACCCAATGACGAAAACGCGACGCCAAACCCGACTTGTCTTCAAAAGCACCAAAGCACGGAGGGCAGCAATGAAGTAAGTGACGGTGATGATCCCTGTGAGAACGGTTGATCCGGCTTTGCCAAAGATCCCTCGATTCACTGGGGCTAAACCATGGGCAAGGGTGAGGTGGAAGTTTTCAAACACCCGATTCGCCTGGGCATATTCCATGGGCGAGAGGCCTGCGTAGGTGTTAACGATTTGTCCCCACATCAGGTAGCGGCAGAGAAAATAAGTCGCCAATAGCAGGGCGGAAGGGATTGTCCAAAGGAATGCCAATTTCTTGTTCTTGCCGTAAAGCCAGTCGATCAAGAAAAAGATGCCCGGGAGTGTCAATGCGATTTCTTTCGACAAGAGGGCCAGTGTTAGGCAGATGAGGGCAACAATGCGGAACAGAGGTTTGCGGTCTTGGACCGCCTTGAGCCATAGGAGGATGGCAGCCAAGCTAAAGAAGAGGCATATCACAACCATGCGCTGCATGACCCAAACGACAGATTCTGCGTTGACTGGATTGATGGCAAAGATCAGGGCGACACAAAATCCGATGGATTTGGAGGCGTTCTCTGTCAGTCGATTGGTGACAAAATAGATCAAACAGGCGGTGAAGGCATGCATCAACGTATTGTCAATGTGATAACCAATTGGGTTAAGGCCCCAGAGCTTGTGTTCGAAAAAGCCAGGGAGCAAAGGGATGGGGCGCCAATAGTGCTCGCTCTCCATGTAGGAAGGCCAAAGTTCTTTGAGCCAAGTGCCCCATGACATGTCTTGGCCAACAAAGAAATTTCCGATAGCCAAGTCATCTTTGATCCAGTAGTTATCGAAGGAGCGGGCATAGAAGACCAAGGACACTACGATCAAGAAGATTAGATGGCCCCAAGTCTTGGTGGCAAAACTCCTCTTGTCTAGCACTGATGCCATTCTTCTTTCGAAATGATCATCTCTTCGATATTGCTGCCTCGGTCGATGACTGTGTTTGGCAAGATGACAGCGTTCTTGATTGAGGTTGGCACCAAAATCTTGGCACCGTCGCCAACTACGACATGATCCAGAGTTGCTTCTTTGTGGATCTCCGCCGATGGTGCAATCAGATTGTTGAGCTGGTGCCGATCTAAGTACTGGACGTTGGCATTGAGGAGGTCCTTGGCAAAGGTGATGTTGCAGTCCCACTCCACAACTTCGGCGATCGAAACTGGGTAGCCATCATCGCAGAGAATCTGAATTGAATTGGTGATCTCGTACTCGTCGCGCAAGGCGGTGCGAGGCGTTTTTCGGATGGCGTCGAACATTTCATCAGCAAAAAGGTAGATGCCGCAACCCTTAAGGTCGTTCACGGGGTTTCTTGGTTTTTCTACAACCCGGCGCACCAAACCATCTTCTCCTTGCTCCACGGTGAAGTTCTTTTTCATGGCCTCCAGGTTGGGTTCGCGCATCACAGCTAAGACGGCCCCTCCACCTTGGGTTTCAAACTGTTTGACCATGAGGCCCAATTGTTTTGGTGCGTAATAAATGTCCCCAAGGACCAAAAGGAATGATCCGGTCACAACGTTGCTCAGTTGGCCAACCGCATGGGCGATTCCCAAGGTAGCCTGCTGTTCGACGTACTCGATATCGACGCCGAACTTTTCGCCTTTCCCGAAGTGAGTGATAATTTTTTCCATTAAGTGGCCTACGACGATCTTGATTTCTGTGATCCCTAAGGAACGAAAAATGTCGATGTGGTGCTCAATGATAGGCCTATTCGCAATCGGCAAGAGTGGCTTGGGGAAGTGGGCATTGAATGGATCGATGCGACTCCCTTTGCCAGCGGCTAAGATGACACCTGTGATTTCTTGGGACATGAGAAACTCCGGATTGCGCGGGCCAAGATCGACGAGAGACTGATTATGGGTA
>WFTN01000527.1 GCA_015485455.1 Planctomycetota bacterium
GTTCTGCGCCCCATTGAAGATATTGCTCGCTCTTACTGGCAGCGCCCAGATCTTCTTGCCACCACCGTTGCCATTGCAAATCGCTGCCAATTCTCTTTAGACGAATTAAAATATGAATACCCAGACGAAGCCACTGGCCGCAACCTCAAACAACTGACCTACACCGGCTCCCGAGATCGTTGGCCAGAAGGTTTGCCTCAGAAGGTCGAAAAGCTCTTAGCCTATGAACTCAAGCTCATCGAAGAAATGAACTATGAAGGATTCTTTCTCACGGTCTATGACCTGGTTCGATTCGCCAGGTCTCGAGGCATCTTATGTCAAGGACGCGGTAGCGCTGCTAATTCAGCGGTTTGCTATGCGCTTGGAATTACTGCGGTTGACCCAGATCGTTTCGATTTGCTTTTTGAGCGATTTATTTCGAAGGATCGCAACGAACCTCCTGACATCGACGTTGATTTTGAGCATGAAAGGCGGGAGGAAGTCATTCAATATGTGTTCAAGAAGTATGGCAGATCACGGGCCGCTTTGGCAGCTACGGTTATTACTTATCGAGGACGGTCGGCCGTTCGAGATGTAGGCAAAGCGTTGGGGCTTTCTTTAGATCAAACAGAGCGCTTGGCCAAGAATCTCCATTATTGGGATGGAGCCGAGTTAGAAGACGAGAGAATTCGAGAAGCGGGGCTAGATCCCCAGGATCCCCACCTCTGTATGGTCATGAAGATCGTCCGAGAAATCCAAGGATTCCCCAGACACCTCTCGCAACATGTAGGAGGCATGGTCATCACCCAAGGTCGCTTAGATGAGCTTTGCCCCATTGAGAATGCTGCCATGGATCAGCGCACAGTCATCCAGTGGGACAAAGATGACTTAGATGCTCTGGGGATACTCAAAGTAGACTGTTTGGCCTTAGGCATGCTCACCGCAGTACGCAAAGCTTTTGATCTCATTCACACAGTCAGAGGAAAACGATTCGAACTCGCAACCATTCCCCCAGAAGTCCCTGCTGTTTATGAGATGGCCACCCGCGCTGACACAGTGGGAGTTTTTCAAATCGAAAGCCGGGCGCAAATGGCCATGTTGCCACGCTTCAAACCAAAATGTTTCTATGACTTAGTAATCGAAGTTGCCATTGTTCGTCCAGGCCCAATTCAAGGGGGCATGGTCCATCCCTATCTGAAACGACGAGGGGGATTAGAACAAGTCACTTATCCTTCGGAAGACTTGCGAGAAGTCTTAGACAAGACTTTGGGGGTACCCATCTTCCAGGAGCAAGTCATGAAGTTAGCCGTCGTGGCCGCTGGTTTCACCCCAGGAGAGGCCGATATGCTCAGACGAGCTATGGGTGCTTGGCGACGTCCCGGGATTATTGGCAAGTTTCAAGAGAAGCTTCTCTGCGGCATGAAAGAAAGAGGCTACGCAGAAGAATTCGCCCAGTCGATCTTCAATCAAATCAAAGGTTTCGGCGAATACGGCTTTCCAGAGAGTCATGCTGCCAGCTTTGCCCTTCTTACCTATATTTCTCTCTGGCTCAAACGATTTGAGCCAGCGGCTTTTGCCTGCTCCCTGTTAAATAGCCAACCCATGGGTTTCTACGGCCCCTCTCAACTTTTGAGCTGTGCTCGGCGGCATGGAGTTCCCATACGCCCCATTGACGTCATGAAGAGCGCCTACGATTCCACCTTAGAAGTCGACGACCCAGAAACGCTTTTTCCATGCTCGAAAGACCCTCAGCTATCACCTTCTTCCTATGGCGCTGGGGGCCCAGCTTTGCGTTTAGGATTTCGCCTGATCAAGGGGCTTTCTAAAGTGGCCACCGACAGAATTATCGACGCACGCAAGGAAGAACCATTCACCAGTGTCGAAGACTGCCTACGCAGATCTGGCCTCAACGGACGAGACGCATCCCACTTAGCAGAAGCCGGAGCTTTCCGCAGCCTCAGCAAACACCGTCGCGAAGCATGGTGGCGCGCTGGCCAAGACTTCAAGGACATGCCACTTTTTCCTACAGAGGCCCTCAAAGAAGATCTCCCCCAATTGGCCCCACCCAATGAAACAGAAAGAGTCTTTGCAGATTACGCACGGACAGGTCTTTCTTTAGAGGCTCACCCCCTCAAATTACTTAGAAAACAATTAGATCAACTGCATGTAAGCCACGCCGGTCTTGTTGCCCAAGCAGCAAGAAGAGAACCAATCACCATAGCAGGTATCAGCATTTGTCGGCAACGACCAGCCACAGCATCCGGGGTCATGTTTGTCACTTTGGAAGATGAATTCGGGCACATCAACGCCATCTTGCGAGTGAAAGAGCAAGAGCGCTTCCGAATAGCACTTCTAAGCGGCAGCCTTTTGTTGATGAAAGGGCAAGTCGAACGTTCTGAAGGTGTGGTACACGTTTTAGTGACCTATGTAGAAAACCTCACCTCACTCCTACAAGGATTACCGACCAAGTCCCGTGACTTTCAGTGAACCCCAACCCCAAACCCGAATAGTCACGATCTCGGGGGTGATCTCATGAATTGTCCGGGCTTAGAGCGGTCACTTGAACCGGCAGATCCCCCTGACCGCCTCAAGAAATCAGGGGAACATTGCGATCGGATTGGGACCGAAAGTATCTTTCAGGGGAAACAAGAAAAGGCCGATGCAACAGCAATCTGTGGCATCAGCCTTAAGGACTACTTCACTTCAAAGACAAGGGCGTTGGTGGGCACAAAGACACCGGGAGATTCTTCGATAACTCCTTGGAGGGTGAGCAAAAGAGGAATGGGAATAGATGGGCCTGGGCCCGAAACCCATGGAGTTGGCGTGGCCACAAACAAGGGAGCATAAAGACCAAGTTGTCCCACGGTCGAGGCCATGGTGAAGAAGCTTGGATGTAGAAAAGGAATCATTGGGGCTGGCGCAAACATCATGTCACCGATGCCCAAGGGGACGCTGATAACACTGTCGAAGTTTGCCTCACCGAGGATACCAAAGATACTGAAGTTAAGAGGACCACTCAGATGAGCGGGTTGGGCCATCTCTAAGGAAACAGAGCTGCCGATAGGCACTTCAATTTTCCTGAGCACATCACCTTTGCTGCCATTCATAGTCAAGACATCATAGGGCCCACCGGCGGTCTCTCCCACCCGACCAGCAGATGCAGGATGATGGGCCAAACTCTGGGCCTCATAAGCGCCCACGTCGACGATGCCATTGCGCACCCGAGGAAATCCTCGAACGTCCGTGGCTGCCCGAGTAAAAATCGGATTGACAGTCCCAGCGTCGATCAAGGGAGAACCGGGGGCTAGGCGATAATCACCATTGACTTGGTCAACAAATTGAGACGGTACCGTCACCACCCCTGGCCCACTCACATTACCCCCTTGGATGTTGCTGAACTCGGCAGAGAAACCGAGGTTTGGCACGTTGTTGGGAAAACGAATTGGATAACCATAAGGCACACCATTGGGTTTGACATTGTCGGCGATAATGCAATCGGCAACCAGAGTTGCACCACCCATCAAGAAGGGAGGAAACGTCGTTGTGTTGTCCACGACTGTGTTGTTGGTGAAAAGCAAACCAATGCCAAAACTCATCCCAGCGACAGTAGAGATCATCTGGGAAGCTGTGTTGCCAGAGAAACTACACGATTCAATCTTGAATGGAGCAGCATTCGCAACCGATTGGGAAACCTCGAACAATGCCCCACTGCAAGAATTCTGGACAAACTGATTTCCTATACAATTCAGAATACCGACAGAAGCTCGGAGTATGCCGAAACCTATGTTTTGGCCAAAAAGACAATTCGAGACATTGAGCGACGAACTCCCAAATAACCAATCCCACTCAATCACGATTCCTTGGACATGGCTGCGAAAAATACAGTATTGCAGGGTGACGATATGCCATGGTTGGGGTTGAAAATGAACTGCTGCACCCCGCCCCCAAACTGCTGTCAAAGAATTGTTGTCGAAAAGACAATCCTCCAAAGTAACACCAGAGAATCGCACAAAAATCGCCCCTCCGTGCTCGGCGCTATTGTTGGTGAACCGACAGTTACGAAAAGTAGGGGACGGAACCGTTGAGGGAAGAGCGCTTGTTGGCAGAATGTGGACCGCCCCACCCATTCGAACTGGACCAGCACCGTTGTTGGCCAACGTCCCAATCCCATTCGTGAGAGTAAAACCATCGACATAGGAACTGCTCACCGACGTATTAAAAACAATGCACGAACCGCTGTTGGTCCCATCAATTATGGACTGCCCAATGCCCGCCCCGATTAGCCCAAGTTCAGTGGCCGGCCAAACCAAATTCTCTTGATAAACACCAGCTGCTACAACCACCATGTCGCCGGTTGCCCCGGCATTCAAAGCTGATTGAATCGTTGGGTAGGTGGCAGAAGAAACGGACAAAGTCGCCTGGGCATTGACAACGCCCCAAAGCGTCAGCAACAACAGAATCAAGATGACTTGCATGAATCTCATAGACCTCACCTCCCTTTTCCTATCGATAGGTGTTCCAAATGACATTGACGTAAGCTGGCTCACCAACAATGGTCTGATCATCTGAGCCCCGGACATGATTGCCAAAATGCAACATGTAGTCAGTCGCAACACCTTCGACTCCCTTCGAGATTGACGGAATACTAGGAGCATTTAAGCTGGGCCAAAGATTGCCGTTGCCCCAAACGATATGGTTAGCCGATGCTGCATAACCCAGATTGAGGGCACAGTGATCGGTGTACTCGATGGTTCCTGTCGCTACTGTGAGCCTGACAAGGTTGACGTCGGAGCGGGACGTATTGCCCCAAACACCAAGGTAAGTTTGAGTAAAGCCCTTAGGAATCTCCGGAATCAAAACGGTACTCACCCAACTGTGCGTCCCAGCCCTTTCCATAATAAGGCGCGCCAAGATTTCTCTCGCAATCAAACGATGGATAAAGGCCTGATCCACGTCTATTCTGAAGACTTGACTATGAGCATTGACTCCTTGACCGTCAAACAAAAAATCGAATCTTCAGATGAACTGTTGAATTGCTTCTGGCTCCGACATGTCCCAGTTCCGAAACCCGAATAGTCACGATCTCGGGGGTGATCTCATGAATGACTCGGCTTAGGAACGACCAAAAAGACGTTTCCATTGCAGCAACAAGACAGTCGTGGCCATATCAAAACCATCGAAGATGGGATGAACGCGGGAAGCGTCGCGATGTTCCCAAGAAACAGGAACCTCAATGATTTTCAAACCGTGATCTTGAGCCAACATCAAGAACTCTACGTCCCATGCAAATCGATCAACGGTGAGCTTCGACAAGAATGCTTCAATCGACTCGCGGTGCACCAACTTGAATCCACACTGAGTGTCGCGAAAAGACAACCCTGTGAGTATCCGAATGAGAAGATTAAATGTCTTACCCAAATGTTCCCTGACGAAAGATTGACGAATCGCCACATCACTCTCTGGCAAGTCTCTGGAACCTATGGCTATTTGAGCCGATTCTTCTCTCAACCGTTGGCTCAACTTGAGGAGTTCTGTCCAGGGCGTTGACATATCCGCATCGGCAATAAGAACCCAGTCTGAGGTGGCCTCTTGCAAACCCAAGCGAACAGCATGCCCCTTGCCGCGATTCCTCTCACTCTTCATCACCCTTAGTTGAGGAAGCTTGTCCCGAAAAGCCAATGAAACAGAGACCGTCTGGTCAGAGGAGCCATCATCGACTAGCAAGATTTCCCTTATCTCAAGGCCAACCAAGTCCTTCTCTATGGCAAAAAGGGCATCTAACGTTGACGGGAGCCGTTCTTGCTCGTTAAAAGCAGGAATAACGATGGTTGTCGATATGGGTTCGGTCATATGCTCAACTGTGCCGACAATATCTATCTAAGAGCCTCAGTGAGAATCCTTATACCACGGCGGAAGATAAGGAACAGGGGGTCTACAACTGAGATCAACAAATCTCAACGAGAACTTCACAGCAGTGAATGGGCGCCATGAACGTAGAACTACCATCCACATCGGCTATTTGCCTCCTCCTCTTGGGAGGCCTGGGGATCATTGCATCTTTATTTGCCCTCTTGGGTAGTTCCTGCCCCAAGAATGACCGCCCGCCCAGGGGGACCAATGCCAAGCAGATCACTCTTATTGTTCTTCTGGGCATCTTGGTTCTTGCTTTTGCCGTCAGATATCGTGGCATCACCGAACGGGGCATGACCCATGTGGAAGCCTATGTACCAGGTCTTCCACTACCACCGGGCATCTCAACACCCCCGCAACGACAAACATGGGCCGAGACTCTGTGGTTTCATTTTCATGAAGAGCCCCATCCTCAAGCCTACTATTTCACCATGTTGCCTTGGACGAAGACCTTTGGCACATCTCTTTTGACCATCCGATTGCCCAGCCTTGTTTTCAACCTTCTGAGTGTTCTTTTGCTCTTCTTCTTGGTGAGAAGAGAAAGCCATGATTGGACAGCACTCATGGCCGCATCTCTCTTAGCCTTTCATGGACACCAGATCTATTGGAGTCAACAGGCACGCATGTATGCCATGGGCTCATTCTTAGGTCTCGTGAGCACTTACAACCTCTTTACTTTGCTGAGAGGTGAGCAAAGGAGAACCACAAGGTTCTTCTACGTTCTATCAACCTTAGGGGGGCTGAGCACCCAGATTTTCTTTTGGCCTTTCTTGGCAGCTCAGATGTTCTTGGTGGCTTGCCTGAGGGGACAAGAGAAGGGGAAACTCCGCGGTCTTTTCACTCTCCAAGCTCTGGTCGTCACACTCGGTACACCCTTGTGGACCCATGCTCTTTATCGGGCGCGAAGTGCCCCCCTCTTGGGCCCATCATGGGATTTCACTTCTCACTTCTTCAGCCTGGGGTTTCTCTTTGAAAACGACGTTTTTAGTTTGCCCACAAGAAATGCTCCCCCAGGTCCAGCGACTTTGGCAATCATCCTCACTTTGATTGGTCTCGGCTTGGCTCTATTCGCAAGACGAAAGTCAAAGAATTTCCCCTGCGAAGAAGAAGTCGCTGAGGTACCCTTCAAACTCCGCGTCTTCACTGCCGTGATGAGCGCTCTCTTTATTGTCGGTCTGGCAGCCACGGCCAGAAGCCGCCAACCCTACCTCTATGCCTCAGCCCTGCTTCCTTTCTTAACCCTCATTTTGCCCTGGTTTCAGACACAAGTGGCTCAAATTGCTGGCTACCTTGGAAGTCATTGGCTGCGACAGTCAGCCGGTGCCCCCTTTGTCATCTTAAGCTTAGTACCCTTTGCCCTTCTCATGGGAGTTGGGGTGGTCTCCCCCCTTCTTAAGAGTCGCGGCATGATCACTTTTGTGCCCTACTTGGTGGGAGCAGTCGCCATCGGTTGGAGCACCTTGACGCAAGAACCCAAAAAGGTATTACTCTTGGCCCTGCTTTTCGCTTGGCCCCTAAGCACCAGTATCCAGTTCTATCAAGAAACCCCCGAACCCAATGCTCATCGGGAGATCGCCTCCCGACTAAAGAAAGCGCTTCAAGATGAGGATCTCATCTTTGTGAAAGGAAAAGATTGGACCACCACACCGTCGCTTTATCACTTATATGAAGAACGACACCGACTTGTGGGAGCCAACTGGAAAGAAGCAACGAAGAGATTGCCCCAAGGGCGTATCTGGGTCTTGACCTATAGTGACATACCAGCGCCAAAAGCCTTAATGCTCTCATTGAAGGATTATCGCATCCAAAAGACCCTGACCTCCCGACGATGCCAGGCAAGGCTCTTTGTCATCGACCGCTGACCTGACTCGCCCTACTCGCCAATGGAACCAGGGGACCAATGTTTTTGCCATCGCGGGTTCTTCGATGACATGTCCGTGGCATAGATATCGTCAGGCCCTAAGTGAGACGTCATGCCCAATTGGTCCATCAAGAAATGAGAGATCCACTTCTCAATCTTGAGAACAATGATCTTCTTGCGCAGCCGTCCCTGCATATCGCGATTGAGAATTGTGGGCACCGAATTGGTGGTGATGATTTCATCCAAAATGTCCTTGGACAAGACAGCTCGACATTCCTCTGAAGAGTAAAAATGCGTTACGCCGAAGACCACACGTCTTGGGTTGCCCACTCGCAGTTTACGACAACATTCAATGATGGTGGACCCCGTCCGCACCATGTCATCAACAATCAAAACATCCTTGTCTGCGATGTCGTCAATATCAACTTCTGAATCAGAAGAGACCCGGGCCTCAACCGAACGTTCCCCGAACCGCGTCTTGGTAAATTCGAGGAGCGCTGTCTTCGTAAATCCTAATGCCTGGCGCATGCCCTTGGCAAATTCAGCGGCTCCACCATCGGGAGCACAGATAACTAAATTCTCACCATCGGGTCCGGGAGCAAGAACGTCGGAGTCTTGAATATAGTGGGCAAAAACTGGATCGGGGGAAAGATTACGATAGCCCCATGGAAGACAGCGTTCGAATTCCCTTCCAACCGCTGCCGAGTGATTGTGAATCGTCACAGCTCCAGTCACCCCAGCCGCCTGAAGGCACTCAGCATAGAGTCGGGCAGAAAAAGCCTGACCATCAAACTTAGCCAAGTCCTCTTCATCCCGGAAAAAATCAACAACACCTTGGTCAGGCCGAGGCCCTCGATCTTGAGCTGAATAGAATAAATCTGGCTCCAAAAGAATGATCTCTTTGGCGCCATTGTCCTTTGCGGCCCGGGCGACAATGAGATTCCGCATGGCCAAAGCATCCCGGGAGTAGTGCCCCGAAGCCGTAGAGACAAGAACAACTGTCTTATTCTCCAGGCCAAAGCCCACTTTGGCACCATTGGGCTTGAGGAAGAGAGGACAGAATTCACGATTGGCGAAACTTCTTAAGGAGATCAGATCCGCGACCTCTTCCACTTGCCCCATGGCATGAGCTACATCGATGGCAAAGGGGTTGTCTGATTCTGTTCCGACGACGACCAAATCAACCATGGTGACCGCGTCCTTTCATTGAGACGGCTTTCTCGGGCCAAGGAAACCAATTGCCTTGTCCCTATCGACTTCCTTCTCTGTGAACTCTACCTCATTTGTTCGACTTGTTCCCATCTTGACTTGAAAGCCACTGGGCTCCGTCTACGATTCGACCATGCTTATTCTATTCGATATTGACGCAACATTGATCAAGACGTCCCGAGCTGGTCTTTATGCCATGGCTGAGGGGTTTGAATTCCTGCACAATCGTCCCTGCTCCTTGGAAGGCATCCAGTACGCTGGCTGCCTAGATCCAGTCATTTTTGGCAACGTCTTAGCCAAAAACGGCGTGGAAGTGAATCCCAGCAACATCGAAGACTTTCGCAACGAATACCGCAAAGGGTTGGAATCACGGTTGGAAGTGCCTGGCACCGGATATTTGCTTGAAGGCGCCAAGGAATTGGTCACGATCTTGGCCGACCTCAAAGAAGTTACTTTGGGCCTTCTCACGGGGAATTATGAAGATACTGGGCGGCTTAAGTTGGGACGATGCGGACTCGATACCACGCCCTTCGTCATCAACGCTTTCGGCGATGAATCTCCCTATCACCCGCCCTTGAGAAAGCATCTGGTTGAAGTCGCACTGACTCGTTACCAAAACAAATTCCAAAACCCGATTTCTCCAGAGCGGGTGGTTGTCATTGGCGACTCGCCTCATGATGTTTCTTGCGCCAAAGACAATGGCTGCCGATCTCTCGCCGTTGCCACCGGCCTCCATGACACCACGACTCTGCATGACTGCGGAGCAGATCTTGCGGTGGAATCGTTAGCGAACACAGATGACTTGGTCCGTTGGATGCTCAACGATCCAAGGTCGAATTGAGGTCGTTTGATTCAAGAAGTCCCAGACGCCACAATCTCTTGAGCAAATCAGGTTAGCGCTGAGTCAAGACCAACCTTCCATTTTGACTATCATTTTCGATATGGAATTGCCCCAAGAAGTCCATACCCAGCAGTCCGTAGCCACTACTACCGGACAAGTTCCCCACAACGACGCTGATCCCCCCCACCGACAGATCCCCAAGACTGAGACGGTCGACGGGAGAGTAGGGAACAATTCTGGTGTTGCCTGCGGTTTGAAGTTTCACTTTGGGTA
>WFTN01000528.1 GCA_015485455.1 Planctomycetota bacterium
GTATGAGACGGCCTTGGGCTTGGTGGACCACCTGGTGTCCGACTGCGTTGATGTACTTGGCCCCGAACATCCATGGACATTGAGTACACAGGAGGATAGAGGAGTTTGCCTTTTGCATCTCGGACGCCAATCCGAGGCTTCGGCGATCCTTCAGGATCTCTTAGGTGATCGCGTTAAGGCAAGCGGGTGGGACAACCGTGCGACAATCAAGACGGCGAGCTTGGCTCTCGCGGCACTCTTAGAATCAGGAAAGACCAAGAAAGCTTGGGAGCTTGGAAATAGGATTGCTCCGATTGCTGAAAAAATATTCGGAGATAGGCACCAAGTTTCCTTGACAATCATGGCCAACAGGGCAAACAGCTTCATCAGAATGGGGCAGACAAAGCTGGCGTCAACGCTACTATCCAATGTATATGAGAAGAGGTTGGAGGCTTTCGGATGGGCACACCAAGATACGCGAAGTGCAGCCAAAAACCTCGGAATATTCCTCTCGAACATTGGCAAAGTCGACGAAGCCAAACGGATGTTAGAAGTCGTGTATCAAAAGTGCGTGAAATTCCAGGGGCCCGACGATCCGACCGGCCTAACCGCGCTTGCCCATTTGGGAAGAATCCTGTCGATGCAAGGACGCCTCAAGGAAGGAGAAGAGAAAGTCAAGGCTGTCCTCACTCGGCAAATTCAATTGAACGGAAGCGATAGCGCGGAAACTATCAGAACGAATTCAATGCTAGCCATGATCTACTGGCGGCAGGGAAATTTAGGGAAGGCGGAGGCAACCTTCAAAGAGACGATCGCCGGTCTCCTCAAAAATATGGAAGCTTCCCACCCAGAAGCAATCAAGGCAAGAAGCAATTTGTGCGTAGTCATAGCAAATAGAGGGCGCTATCGAGAATCGCTGGAAATCTACCATCAATTGCTCAATACTTGCGCGCAAGACTGGGGGCCTTCCCACACTCATACGAGGGCAGTCAAGAACAGCCTGCTGCAACTAGTTGTGGCCTGTGCTGCGGTGAAGATTGAAATGACAGAGCTCAAGAAGATCGTGAACATTGCCGGGCGAGCGTTAGGTACTGACCATCCCGCAGTTCTCAAACTCAAGAAGAAACTCGATGAATAGGCCTCCCTTCGTCAGCAGTTTCAAGTGCAAATTGCAATCGGCATGGCTCAACGACAACAATGGGGCCAACTCGGGAAAAGCAACCGGATGACGGCGTTCCCACAGCCACCAGCGGAACGGAGATCTATGGGGTCAGCTTGGCCCCATCGACATCATTGACTCCCATGATTTTGGGTACGGAGCTTTAGGAGAATTCGTAGTGCCTAACATCACAAGGCAAAATGCTTTCCTCGCCGGGCAATTCGTTTACATCCAACTCTTCGAAATGAATCCCATCATCCGAGCTTCCAATGGACTACGCCTGACCTTCAATTGATTGGCGGGCTCACCCCTAAATCGCAATCAGCCATTCTGGGGTCACAGCGATGAGCCCCAATTGAAGGAGGTCTGGCTCGATGGTCGAACCGAACACTTTGGTGTCGATTCCCGTGGTATCCGCCAAACGGCCCTGCCCCATCGGGCGATGGAGGTGTTTGGTGGCACACGTACATCTTGGATATCAGAGCAATCTGAAGATCCCTAACCTTCTTGGATACTTCTAAGGTCGGTCGTCCAAGTCATCTTTTTGCAGCTCGAATGGGGATGAATCCAATTCCCATAGTTCCACAGGTCTCTTGCGTACACCCATGCCGTGTTCAATGAGAAGTTCAACCAAGCGTTCGCCATTGATCAGCGTGATGGGCGCAGCACCAGGCTCAAATGCCGCCTTCTTGGTACCGCTGGCGAAATCACCTGTGGTAACGATTGTTCCCCTGACGGCACCGAATCTATGAAGGGAACCTCGAAGAGCATCCAGGACATGTCGCCCGATATTGTGGCTATGTCTCTTGGCTTGAATGACCTCTTTCACCGAGGTGATGCCCAGTTGTATGTGGCCGATAACATCAACCCCACCATCACCGCCGGGAGAAGTCACTTCAACATCCTCATACCCCATCTCTTCAAGGAGGTCTCTCACCAAGCCCTCAAAAGCATAGGGATCCATGACAGACAATAACTCTCGAATGCTCTCCTTGATGCCTTTTTTCTGCTCCCGCAACAGATCATTGATCGTCTTCTCATCGTCATCGACAAGGTCTGCAAATCCTGTTGACACCAAATAGCTCTGTGCCGATTCTGTCAGGCGGTATTCGATACCGTCCTTGACAACAAAGTCCCGTTCGCGGAGATTGCGCAGTCGTGCCTGTAGAGCAGAGCGAATAGACTTCTGAGACTGATACTTGCTAACACTCCGGGCGTAGTTCAACCAAGGTTCCATGAGTTCACCGGTGGCGATACTCTTGTTCTCCATGATCAAAATCATGATCTTTAAGACGCCCTCGTAATCATCAATATGCCTCACAACCTTTCCCTCTGGGAGTTCAAGGAAGTCTCTTCCTCTATCCGTGAGTCGAAGCAATCCTCCAGAGTCTTCCTCAAGGAGACAATAGTTCCTGACGCTTAGCCATAGGCCAGTTGTATGCCGTGGATTGACCACATGCTCTGTACCCTGCCAGATGCGCAAGGCAAGATCCCGATGACCGCCAACAAGGCGCTCGTTAATCCAAGAATCTGGATCAGTCCAGTCAACGTTTTCTGTGACTGTTCCACGACCTTGGTGAATGGCCCCTCTCATCTTCGTCACCGCTTCGACCGCCACCCCATCAAGGACCTGGACAAATGCTCTAAGACCGGAATAGGAAGGGAAATGAGGAACGCGAATGCGAGAGGCGTTGGATGACTTGTCCGTTTCCTTCTCACTCTTAAGATTCCAAGAACGCAGGGCATAGGTGCTTGGCTTAACTTTGATGAAACGCGACTCCGCTCCATTGCGCTTTTCCTCAACGGAAAGAACCGCATACATCGTTTGCGAAGGTGATTTTGCTTGAGTCTTGATGAGATTCTGATCAATTGCCTGTTGCGTCAATTCTCGAATGTGAAGAGGCTTGCCACCGTCGGCAAGTAATTTGGCAGCAGCATCGGCGAAACTCATTTTTTCATTGGTCACGATGCTGTTCCTTTTTTCTTGCGTGTTTTACGCTTAGGTTTTTCAGTTTTGGCTTGTTCGGCTTTGATGCGCTCCAAGAGAACAGATGCCGGTTCGTCGTTGGGATCTTGAGGGACGAGTTCGCCTCGGAATGCTTTGGCTAGGATGGATTCGTCGAGGTCACCTAACTTCGCCTGAATCTCTTTCACACTCTTCGTCACAGAGTCCCGAACCGACCAACAAACGCGGACCATTTGGACTATGGCTTTCTGTTCCTCCAAGGTCGGAACAGCAATTGTGTTTTCCTCCAGCGCACTCGGGCTAATATTCGGCTGCGCTCCTCCCCATGCTTGATTCAACACTTTGTGACTGATTCCTTCAACCGCCAGGCCGAGAAATACATCATCGACTACCGAATCGCATCTTGGAAGAAATCGCCCAACACGTTGATTGAGCAAGGATGGCTCATCGCCTTCGTAGTATCCCAGTTTTCCGGTTGTCGCACCCGAAAGTCCCATCAACAGATCACCCCCGTTTAACATGAATCGAATGTGCTTGCTCAAGAATGAATCAGGCAACCTGACTGTCTTCTCGCTGATAACTACCTTTCCATCACGAAGATCGCCAATACGAATGAGAGGAACACCATCGCTTGAGAAGTCACCACTCTTAAAAGCGTAGCCTCCCTCAACTCTTGCAATTGCTCCAAGAGTCAGCCTGCACCACCCCTCAGGCAGCTCAGGAAGATCGGTTGTGTCAACTGGGGTGGGTTCTTTGTACTTGTCTTTCCATTTGTCGTTCTTGGGGGTTTTGCCCTTGGCTTTCATTTTGGCGAGTTCGGATTCTTCCCAGCGGCGGCGGCGTTCGATGCGGATGCGTTCGAGGAGTTTGGTGGCGGGTTCCACATCGGGGTTCTTGGCCCGCCAGTGGGCGGTCAAGTCACCGCGAAAAGCAGAAGCCAGGACGGACTGACGAAACTTATCCAAGAGCGGCGGAATAGCCTCCAAGGCCTCCCGGGCCTTCTTGCTCCTGGCCTGAAGAGCTTCGATTTTGGCTACGATTCGGCGTTGTTCGTTTAGGGGGGGGAGTGCAAAGGGATGTTCCGCAAGCGTCCTAAAGCTGATTCTCGGAAGGTTGATGCCCTTTGAGTTCTGAACTGCGAATTCAACGACTTTCGGGTGAGATAGGAATCTCGCCAAGAAAGCCCTCTTGATGGCTGCCATGATCGGAAAAACAAGAATGTCTGTGGAACAAATCCCTTCAAAAGGCGGAATAACCACTTTATTCAGATATGGTCGTAGGCGGCCATAAAGCACATCTCCCTGATGAAAGACGCTTATTGTACTCTTGACCGTTTGTGGGTCTCCCCAGCCAAGGATACGGCCTGTATGCGCCTGAATGTGCTTAAGGCTAAGGTAGTGATCCCCTTGATAATCCGACGGCTCAATTTTGTCGCTGCTCGGAGTTGCTATCGATCCCAAAGTTGTCAAAGCCCAACCAAGTGGCAGTTCTTTTTCGGAGAGATACATCAAACATCGCCCTCGTCAAAATCAAGTGCCGCTTGCAATTCACTCATTTCAATTAACGCCATCTTGAGCAACTGAGTAATTTCCTCTGCAATCTCCCCTGGCTCACCAAGCTCCTCGCCATCACTGGCAGAATCATCCTTCAACCAGAAAATATCCAAGTTGTCTCCACGTTTGGCTATTTCAGCACGACTGAAGACGCGAAAGCGTCCCTCTTCACCCAAGTCAGTCCGCTTCGAGCCGCCATTAACACTCTTGCCATAGGCCTTTTCAAAATCAGCAAAGTGTTCTCGGGTGAACGGTGTGCGTTTACCGAATGACGGCATATTGGTCCGCATGTCGTAGATCCACACATTCTTGGTGTTGCCTGTTTCTTTCTTGCCCCGTTGAAAGAATAAGACGTTGGTCTTCACGCCTTGGGCGTAGAATATGCCCGTTGGCAAACGAAGGATGGTGTGCAGGTTGCATTTATCCATCAGGTCCGCACGGATCTTCTGGCCTGTGTTGTCTTCAAAGAGAACGTTGTCTGGCAAGACGACGGCGGCACGGCCACCTGGTTTGAGGCCACGGTAGATATGCTGAAGAAAGCAGAGTTGCTTGTTGGATGTCGGGAAGGTGAAATCGTCGCGGGTGGGCTGGCCACCACCTTTCTTAGTGCCAAAGGGTGGATTGGTGAGGATCACATCGGCCTTAGGCAAGTTGGCGCCCGTTTGCGTGAGTGAGTCGCCAAGCAACCAATCGCCTTCAATGCCGTGAAGCATGGCATTCATGAGAGCCAGGCGGTGCGTGTCAGGGACGAGCTCAACAC
>WFTN01000529.1 GCA_015485455.1 Planctomycetota bacterium
GTAAAAGGATGCCGCCAATACGAAGGCGGTAAGTGGCGATCTTGGGACCAGAGCCCGGGGCAAATACAGGCGGCCCCACCCTTGTTCCCCCTCCAGCTTCAATGGATTGCCCCCGATAATTTTCATCAGGGAGGGTCGACAAGAAACGTTGGTAGCCAGCGTTGTTCCTCAATTCCAAAGAACGGTCCTCTGCCACAAGAGTGAGAATCGAGAACATCAAGAAAGCGACACCACAACCAAGGGCAAGATATCGCTTCTTCTTGGCAGAAAAGGAATCAATGGCGATTCCCAGGATAAGGATTGCTGGGGGCACCAATGGCAACATGTAAGTCCACAACTTAGACGAAGCCAAACTGAAGACAATAAAGGGGCCAAGGAGCCAGCCAAGCAAGAAGAACTTTGCATCATGTGGCTGCATGAGCAGTTTTCGAATTGCCCCGGTGATGAGCCCCGTCCAAGGCAAAAGCACGAGAGGAAAGACAAACAAGAAGTAATAGACCGGCTTTGAGCGTCCCCGCCCATGGCGCACGCGGTCGACGACCTCTTCCCCAAGAAAGAAATCAATCAGCCCCTCTTGTTGCTGTGTGACCATGAGGAACCAAGGCAAAACGATGACGCAAAAAAGCGGTATCCCCCAAAGCCATCCTAAGTTTCGAAGTGGAAGAAAAGACCGTCCCATGACCCCATGAAAAATGAGGGCCACAAAGACAACCATGAGGATGATGGGCCCTTTGACCAAAAAGCCAAGGCCCAAAGAAATCCAGAATAGGAAGTTCCAAAATCGTCGCCCCTGTTGAGCTTTGATACTTCGCCAGCGGGCATACATAGCCAAGACTATTGTGGCGCAAAGGATCATGTCTGTGGTGACGATTTGCAGCAGAGCAAAGAACTCAAGAGTCGAAAGCAGGACAAATATCATGAGCCAAGACGACTCTTCTTGGCAGCCGAAATGGTTGAGAAAGTCCTTGAGGACAAAGAGAACCAGAAGAGCAGCCAGAAAACTCGGCATCCGAGCTCCAACTTCATGGACGCCAAGAACCTTCATCGATAGGGCCAAACACCAATAGGTCAAAGGTGGTTTGGCATAGTGGGGAATGCCCTTAATACGCGGGACAACATAGTCACCAGAGACCATCATCTCTCTAGCGATCTCGACGTAACGCCCTTCATCAGGTTCATTCAAGCCACGATGAGAAATGAGCGCAAACAAGGTAAGAAGCGCCCCCCCAAGAACAAACTTGAACTTCGCAGTCTTCAATTCTGAACTCTTGAGTTTAGGGATTTGATCCCGTGAAAGCAGGATGTACTTCCCCTCAAGGCATGAATGCTCATGCCGCGAAGAAAGGTCCCAAACCCGAAAAGAATTGTGAATGCTGTGCTCATGTAAGAGTCAATGAGAAAGCCCAAAGCCTTCTTGTTTTGGCCCATGTCTTGGTCGTCATACTTCGCTCTTGAAAGACTCCCCAATGGAGAAAGTCACTGCACCTTTATAGCGGTTCAAAGGGTATAGGGGAAGTTCAGAACGAAAGGACAATCCCCTCTTCGTCTGGAGAGAAAGTGACCCGTACCATTTCTTGATTTCCGCTGGCACGACGAAGTTCCAAGAGCCGGTGTTGATCCATGAGATGCCCTTCCAAGGCGGAAGGAGATAGCTCCGGGAAGAAACTGGACAAGTTAACCCCCCGAAGATCGCAGGTGAGCAAGCCCACAGCCCGGTAGAAGGCCGGGTTTGCATAACGAATGCGCCCACGTTCATTGGCCACCACATGAGCCGATTCCGAAGCTGCAAAACGAGAAGCGAAATCTGGGCTTGGGCGCACCTCACCATTGATTTGGGTTGGCATCGACTTGAGCTTCTCTAAGAAATCAGCCCGCATAGCTTCATAGAGGGAAAAGCAGCGCCAATAGCCAATCTTCAACGCACTCCGTTGAAACATAGGATCAACGCGGTCAGCTACCAAGACCAAGCGCAACTTGGGATAACGTCGAGCACAAGCGGAGGGCAACCCGCTCATTTCGGCGGCAGCCACCGCATCATCCACGATGAGAATGGCCTCTCGGGTGGGAGAAAGCAAAGCAAAAGCCTGCCTTAAGCTGTCATGGACTTGTAACTCAACACCATGGGGGCCCATAGAATTAGCCACCATACGCAGTCGTTCTGCCATCCCGCCTCGGAATGTCACAAGGATCACTACAAGTTCACTATGCGGCATTCCCTCGCTTCCGCAAGATGCATCAAACATAGTTTCAATCGCCTCTACAATCGAAGTCCTATGGCCCCACAACCACAGCACCAGGAAGAACAAAACTGCCGCCATCGGCAAACACAATCTGAAGATCAACTGAGACGGGCAAAGTCACCGCTGGTAGCTGTCCCGTCACGCTGAGAACTAAGCCCTCAAAATCCCTGAAGCCCGGTAAAACAGGTAGCGAGACCACAGGAAAACTGACTCCTTGGTCATCAAGAATGCCGTCAATCTGAAGAGCGAAGGGCCCAATGCCACCAGTCCCTGTTGGATCAAGTATGACCTGCGGTGTCACACTGCCAGAAAAGAGATAACGGAAATATCCGGCCAGCAAGAGGCCCTGGCCCGGACCACTGGCAACCGAAAGAGTGTTCGGTCCCACTACCCCCTGAACGTCATCCGGATTCGGGTTCGAGGCTATGGCATAAGGGCGATTCGCTCGCACTCCGGCGGCACTAGCTGGAAAAAACGCCAAATCACGGCCTCTGAGTGCGCTGCCATTGTGATAAACCTGGGGCCCGCCGTTTTCCACATTCAAAAGGCTAGAAAAAAGCCCCGAAGAAGCATACTGGGACAAAAGGGCGGCTGAGCCTAAGCCACCAAAACGGAGTGTTCCGAGATCGAGACTGGATGGAATCGGCGCTAGACCAAGCCCTGGGATGACCCCAACAATGGCGTCATTATTAGAGATCGAAGCGGGATCAAGCATACGATGATCGAACAAGACCCCTCCCGCATCCAAGGACGGCGTAAGAGCCTCAGTCAACCTCAAGATGCAGGTGAAATTGGCGGCATCCACATCACCCGTATGAGAAATCGGAGCCGATGCAGATCCCCAAGAGATTCTCATCTCATCGCCAAATTGAAAGACATCGACCTGTGAGCCGGAAAGATCCCAATCCGCCCAGTTGACAAAAATGGCTGGCTGATCATTGGCGGCCACAATGGGGTCAATCATGTTCCCCAAGAGCCCAGCACCGCCGAAAGTTAAGAATCCATCTTCGTGAACGAATGCCGAGGTGTAGGTGGCACCGAAGAAATCGAAGCTAAATCCTGGGGTGAAAATCACTTCCACGGCCCCATTTGCTTGAGGCGTAAAACCAAGGCGTTGACCTTTTTCGTAAGAAGGATTGACAGCATTCGTGAGGCGAAGAGCCAAAGGGGCGTTAGTGGGGTCCAAAACCAAGCACTGGTAAGCCAATCCCTGAAC
>WFTN01000530.1 GCA_015485455.1 Planctomycetota bacterium
TCGCTATATCCCCAACGCAAGTTTCAACCGAAGCCAATTACCTGCGAACAACTCACAAGTGAATCGAAATGTGACAACCCTCGCAGGTCGAGGCGTTCTTTTGATCCGGGACCGGGAGGAATTAGTCGCGGAGATGTTGACCGTCTTGAAGAAAGTGGACCAACCAAAGGCCCAATTCTTGATTTCCTGCGTGTTGATTCAAGGGGACAAAAATGCCGAGGACGACCGTCTGTCGCGAATCTTGCCCAAGGAGCTAAGCAGCATGTCACCCCACAAGAAATTCAAAATGATCTCTTCAGGAGCCATTCGCGTCACCGCCGGGAGCGGAAGGATAGTCACTCTCTCCATGGAAGGTGCTGACTCTGTCAAATCTTGGTTGTCATTTACGCCGACGAGCTTCGACCCTCAGACTGGAACGTTGGGATTGGATCGAATCAAAGTTGAATTCGAAAAAGTGACATTGGGCAAACGTGCCCGTCAGTCCTTCGAGACAGCCGCCTCAATTACCAAGGACGACTACGTAGTAATCGGGGCATTCGGTGACAACCCGGTCTTCGCCGTACTTCACTTGATTCCGGCGAAGTAAGAACAAGGATGTTCTCCCCCTCAGGAGAATCACCTTTCCCTGGACGGCTGACTTGGGTCAGTCGTCCATTTTGCTGGGTTCAAGATAGTGCGGAATGCGAATGGTGAATCCGATTCCCTTACCATCCAAGCCATCCACGATACGAAACGACCCACTGTGACTTTCAACGATCGCCTTGGCCAACGTGAGCCCCAGGCCCGTGCCAAAACTCTTGGTGCTAAAAAGGGGATCGAAAATTTGATTGATTGTTTCCGCTGGAATACCTGGGCCACTATCTCGAACTGACAATTCGACGGCCGTTGGTCCGTTGGTCAACTCCACCAACAGCTTCCCCTTCCCTTCCATAGCGTCGATGGCATTGCGGACCAAATTTTCAACAACTTGCCCCAACTGGGTGGCGTCAAACATGGCCACCACCCCTTCCTGGGCAGGACCCCGAAACTCAGAAACAATCGTCGATGGAATCAACAGATGGTCTTCTTGTTCAGCCAAGAATCTGTCTAGGTCAACTCGATCCCTCTTGGGCTTTTCCACCCGCAACAAACGCATCAGCCCGGCGATAATCGAGTTTGCACGTTCAAGACTGCGATCAATCTTGTCGAGATGCTTAATTGTATTCCCGCTAACCTTGTCGCTAATTTCTCGACGCAGCAGATAGGCGGACGTGCCGATCACGCCGAGAGGATTACGGAGTTCGTGATTGATGGCTGCGGTGTATTGACCGATGAGAATCAGACGATCTGCATTCATGACTCTTTCTTGCAGAACACGCCAATACGAGGTCAAGATAAGGCCCAGATTAAAATCCAGAAGTTTATTGATGGCGTCGATTGACTCGTAGAGCCCTACTTCCTTGGGCAATTCGCACTCGCGTAACACGGAAGAAATATCAATGCGAAGCCAATTCATCGAAGCGATCATTAACTCCTCGTTGACCGCCGCAGAAAGATGCACTGTGCCGATACGAATCTGGGCGTCGGAGGACTCAAGAGATGCCCCATTGGCAAAAAGATCGAGGAGCCAAGACCGCAGGGCTGACTCTTGACGCTCCAACTGCTTCTCCCCGCCGGGAAACCGGGCCATGGCCTCCTCATGAGTCCGCATACGTTCGTAGAAGCTCTTTACGATGCGATCTAAGCTTCCACTCAAGACAGGATTAAGAAACCCTACGATGTCGGCGGTTCGGTCATCGATCCGAAGGTAGCGTTTGAAGTTCAAGAATTCCTGTGTCATTGCTGGCCCCCTCAGTCATTGAGTTCCATGGTAAAGCACGCTCCAGAATCGGGACGATTGGATACACGAATCGCACCCGAATGCTCATCAAGGATGCGATGAGAAAGTGCCAAGCCCAATCCTGTCCCTCGGGTCTTCGTGGTGAAGAAAGGCTCAAATACCTTTTCAATTTGGTCTTCCGGAATACCACAGCCCGTGTCGGCAATCTCCAAGGTAAAGAGAGAACCAACCCGGCGGCTCTTGATTCGCAATTCTTGGACCGATTGCCCTTTCATCGCCTGTTCAGCATTCCTAAAAAGATTGCGCAAGAGAATGCGGAAATGCACTTCATCAAGGGATACAAACTGGGCGTTATCATCCAAATCGAAGACCAATGTCACAGTCTTGAGACGCCCCTCCTGGCGAAGCTCTTCTTCTACCCCCAGAAGCAAATCGCGAATGGAGGTTTCTGTCTTCTTCACGTTCAGGGGTTTCGAAAACTCAAGGAGATCTTCAACCAAATCATTCATGGCCCGGAAACGCGTCAAGATAGAGTCCTTAAGCCCCAACATATTCTCTGGTTCACCCACAGCTTCCAAGAGAATCTCAAGAGCTTGGCTAATCCCGGTCAAAGGGTTCTTGATTTCATGAGCCAAGGTGGCGGACATTTGGCCAATCATGGCAAGCTGCTCTTGGTGTCGTAGCTTCGATTCCAAGTCGCGCTTCTGCCGCTCCAGATCAATGCGCTCACAAGCACGCCGAAAGCTGGTCAAGATTCCCTCTACTGGCATGTCCTTCAGCAAGAATCCGAAAGCGCCTGCATTTACAACAGAAATTGCCGATTGAATGGAGGCATTGCCAGTAAGAACAATAGTCAATGTTTCTGGGTGGCTGAGACCCATTTCAGCAACGAGTTCTTCACCATCCCCATCGGGCAGGCGCAAGTCGATGAAACAAATGTCCGGCGAACAATGAGCCAAGCGCTCTCGGGCAGACACAAGGCTGTGAAAAACTTCAGGCTTCGGCCCCATTTGGCAAATAATCTCAGCAAGATTCTCGGCGAAATCCAGATTGTCTTCGACAACCATGACCTCGTACTTGGACTGGACAACAGAAGTTTCAACTTCAAGCATGATCACCCCCCACACATCAACCCTCGCGCCCCCCATCTTTGCTGGCAACAGCCCAGCAAGCGGAACGACCATCCCATACTAACTAACCCGCCTCTTGACGTGAGCTATGGGAATGCCAGAAGGGAAGATCTGACCGATTTGGCCCGTATCTTGCGAATGGCAGGGTGGACCTTCGATTCGTTTTCCTCGATCGAGGCCAGATTCGCCCTGTGCGGCAAAATTTGAGCCAACGGGCACGAGAAAGAGAGTGTAGAGTATGAGTGAAATGACGCAAGCAGACACAGCAGAGGCAAAAGACTTGGGGAAAATAACGCAACAAGACACAATTCTTGTCATTGAAGACGAAGATCTCATCCGGTTTTCACTGAAATCCAGGTTGGAGAACGAAGGCTTTCGGGTCTTGGAGGCCGCGAATGCCATCGACGGTTTGGCGATTCTGGAAG
>WFTN01000531.1 GCA_015485455.1 Planctomycetota bacterium
AGAGATAGCCGCGGGCCCAGCGGAAGAAGAGGTGCCCGAGGTCCAGTGCGATGACACCACCGAAGAATCAACAGACTCGGAAACGGGAGATGTGGAAGAGGACGTGCGAGTTCAATTCGACGGCACTTGCTCGTCGGTTCTCCCATCTGGCGCTAAATTGGATGATGATGTTTTGGGGGCTCTTCTTGAGTTGGGTTTGATTCTCGGAACAACCAAAGAAGAGGCCGGTGACCTGGACGGAGCCAAACGTGTCTATCTTCACGCTGCGCGTAAGCTCATTGATCTGATTAATGTTGGTTTGGTCGACGGCCAGCCTATCTCCCGCTTCGTTCGCTCGGTTCGCTTGGCCATGTGGCGCTCCTTGAAGGAAGCCGAAAGCGAGACGATCGACGTGGATGTCCTGCGAAACGCCTTCGAAGAAGCCCTGGGATCCGTTTCAGTTTCCTAAGTAGTCCTGCGGCCCCTTCTTCATGACTCTCAAAAAACCCCAAAGATGCCTCTCTATGGCGTCTTTGGGGTTTTTCTGTGATTTGGAGAGGGGTTCAGTCAGTGGTTGCGATGGGCGCGATGGCAGGAACTGCATAGGCGTTTGATCGTTTTCATGCTCCCCAAGGCCAATTGACCAGCGGCGGCATCGCCTTGGGCAAAACGGGACAGTTGGTCTTTGAGTTGCTGGGTGGCGAAGATGGAGGCTTTTGCATTGGCTCGCAAAGAAGGTGGCCCCTGGGAAACCGCCGAAAGGGCAGACATACGCTCAAAACTCTCCAACAGGATGTTGGCTTCATTGACCGCATTGAAATCTGGGTGCCCTGGATCGATGCCCCAATTGAGCTTTGCTGAGGTCTTAAGGGCGTCCTCAGCCCGAGAGATGCTCACCATAGAACTGGCAATCCCCTCAACTCTATGGGCTGCTGGGAAGTCCCAGGAGGCTTCTTGGGTGAGTGACTCGGATGGCAAGGCTCCGTGAGCGATGAGTTGGTAGAGACCTTCGTATTTGGATGACGTACCAAACCATTGGCGCATCTCAGCCAGAGCTTTCTTGCGGGAGGCCCCGTCGAGGACGATGCGACCAACAGCCGCCGCCGCTGGCCCTCGGTGTCGGCCATGGAAGCAGTGAACGTAGAATGGGCCTTCCAGCTCGCGAAACGTCTTGGCGATATGCAGAAGAGCCTTGTCTTCAATGCCTTTGTATTGGATCGGGATGTGGACATAGCGCATGCCATGGGCCTTTGCTAAAGCTTCTTCTGGAAGCTTGCCATCGACGGAGAGGATGGTCTTGATTCCCATTTCTTGCAGTCGCGCGAAAGCTTCCTCACCTTCAGGTTCTGAGCCCGAGGAAATGTTCTCGCTTAAGACATAAACATTATGAAGTCCTTCGGACTCCAGGGGCTGTCGCTTTTCCAAGCGCACCAAAGTAGCCAATTCGTAGGCGGGCTCCGCCTCCAAGGAAGTGTCAATGGTTTGGGTTTTCGGGGTCTTGACAGTCGATGATGAGTCCACAGCGTGACAAGATGCCAAGGAAACAAGAAGACTGACGACGATCAATTTGCTTAACAAGCGGGACATAGGATTCTCCGTTGCCAAGCATCTATGCGACTCCTGTGCCAAATGAGGCGATTGTTGCAAACTGTTTTGCTACAAGCGTTTATGTCTATGTGGATAGTTTGCTGCGACTGAGGACCAACGAGGTCACCGTTACGCCATCGTTACGACTGTCAGTTTTTTTGACACCCCTCGGGAATAGGGGTATCAAGCCGTGGCTGTAGCGCGCATGAAGGAATAGAGGAAGACGCTGTTGGGGGCTCGCCCAACAACCTCCAACTCATCTTTCATTCCCTGGACGGTCTCTGCTGATACCAGCCCCATGCGCAGCAACTCCGGGGCGCCTGAGAGCAAGAGGTCCGTCCAATAAGCTAAGAATTCTGCCCGCTCCCCAGGCTCCCGGTTGTCGAAGTGGAGGGTTCTCACCCTCGTTTCGATGTCTCTGAAACCGGCAGATTGGAGCAAGTTACCCAGCTTGGCTCCTACAAAGGGGTCCCCAGACATGGCGATTTGGTGGTCGTTGAAGGCCATCCAGTACTTCAAGGTGTGGGGGCTGTAAGGGTCGATGAAAAAGGAGGAATTGATGACCTCTGTGCAGCATATTGGCGCACCAGGTCGTAGGACTCTGCGAGTTTCCCCCAAAACACGGGCCGGGCTGGGAACATGCTCGAGGACCCAGCATAGAAAGGCCCCGTCGAAGCGGTCGCGTTCGAAAGAAAGGTGCATGGCATCTTCTTGGGTCAACCGGAAGCGTCCCTGGGCCCACTCCAATTGACTTAGATGCTGCTTCGCCGCCTCAACTTGATCTTGATTGTATTCCACGCAGGTCACTTTGAGGTCAGGAAAGTGCCTCATGAGGATTTCTGTTTGGGCACCGACCCCAGATCCGATCTCCACGATGTCCTTGGAACGACGAAAAGGGAGGCGATCGTGAATGCGGTGTTCCAAGACCCGGGCCTGTTGCCTCAAACGGCTGCGTTCTTTTTCGCTGTAGCCATGCAGGTAGCCGCTGGGAGTTTCATCCGTCGTCATCGCTCAATCCTCTTCGTTTGGGGGCTTTTGAGAACTGCCCCGGAGTTTTCTCAGTCCGGCCAAAGTGAGAGCAGCACCCAGGAGTACTCAGTTTATGTCAATTTTCTGCACAAACTGAAGAGGAGTTTTGACTGCGAGCTTGTCTCGGGCCTCTGAGGTTGTTGATATAGCGTCCCAAACAGAAACCCCCGCCGTTGGTGCGGGATGCTTAAGGAGTAGGTTCAATTGGCTATTCGGATCCAATTGCGCGAATATGAGCCCATCGACAAGGCATTACGCCGGCTCAAAAGAATGTGCGCAAACGAAGGTATTTACAGTGGTTATCGCGCTCGGAAGTATTATGAGAAGCCCAGTGAGAGGCGTCGTCGCAAGGCTAAAGAACGCCTGAAGACAATTCGCTTGGCTAATCGTCTGCGCGAGCAGCTTTAGACTTAGCTACCTGACAAAAAGCGGACTTTCTTCGCACAGTCAATTTCGATTGGGGCGAAGGGTCCGTTTTTACGTCTTTTTTGATCGTTTTTTTGTTTTCGACCCTCTTCCTGCTTTTGCCGGAATGAAGAGGTCTCAGGCTTTGTTTATCAGGGACTATGAGCGAATCAGAATCTCCATCCACGGTGAGTAAGAGGAAGTTCCTAAAACCTCTTTTGCTTGTCGCGATAATCCTGGCTGTTGCTTGGTATTTCTCTCAAGGAAATCCCAGCTTTCCTGAAAGCCAGGCTGGCGAAACGATCTATGACCTTCAGCTCACCCCCTTGTGAGGGCCGAGCTGAGTGGCTCAGGTCGAAAAGGCCTTACTCGGACACCTGGAAGGTGTCTCCCACGTCTCCGCAGGTTTCATCTCAGATTCGGCCATCGTTTCGGTCAAAGACTCTGTGGTCTTGGACATTGAGAAGGTGAACGCTGCTTTGAAAACCACCAAGTTCTCCTGCGTTTCTTTGAAGAAGGTTACCGCCGAGAACTGACCATCATCCTGCCAGCCTCAGTTTTTGATTTCTTCATCGGCCAAGCTGATCAATACATCACCAGGTTTTGGTGTTAAGCCCTGGTCGGCGCTGCTCAGGGTGATTGTCTTGTTCCGAATCAACATGAGGGGACGGGCAAGTCCTTTGTAGAGTTCATTGAATGCTTGAAAGTTGAAATCTTCCGTCAATTTCGTCGCTTTGAACGTGGCCCCAGAAGCGATGCGACCAGCGATGTAGGACTGCCCCATGTCTTTGTCAAAGAGGACGCGCCCATCCGCCGCCTGAACAGCAACTTCCTGCTTGTGCTCTTTGAGGGTCATGGCGGAAAGGCGAAAAACATGGCTCCGGCCGAAAACCTCGGCGAAATGCAAAGCCGACAGTTGATTGACCTCGCTGCTCGGGGTCAGGGCTAACATATAGCCAATGCCACTGAGGTTGAGGTCTTCTAAGAGAACTTCGCTGAGAATATCACCCCAATGGCAGGGTAGGCCCGCCAGTTTCGCCTTTTGTATCCGCTGGCGGTTTCTGTCTACCAGCAAGACGGGAATGTCTTGATCTTGAATTATCAGAGCCA
>WFTN01000532.1 GCA_015485455.1 Planctomycetota bacterium
ACTTGGGGCGGTGGATTTCCAGATCTCGGTGTCGCTTTCCAGGATGTCTTCGGGGGCGGCGAAGGAAAAGCTGCCTCGGTCCTGCCCAAGCAACTTTGGCAACCGAAAAAGCGCGGCGGAAAGAAAAGGCAACGGGCAGAGAATGCAAGTCGTCTAAGTTCGGCTCCCGGAGTTGGCACACCAACGGATGATGAGCTGCGGGCGATCATCGCCCAAGCCCTTGGGAGCTCTGAAGGAAAGCACTGTCCTTGCGGAACAAATTTGGATGACCAATCCAAAGAAGATGAAAACAAGAGTTATTGAATGAGTCGCTGGCTGATGGCAGTGAGCATGAATGGAGAAAGTAATGAGTCAGATCGCATTAGGCATGATTGAGACCCGAGGACTGGTTGGAGCTGTTGAGGCTTCTGATGCTATGGTGAAGGCCGCTCGTGTCACCCTTTTGGGCAAAGAAAAAATTGGTGGTGGATTCGTCACTGTCATGGTTCGAGGTGAAGTCGGTGCGGTGAAGGCAGCAACAGACGCTGGGGCCGCTGCTGCTCGTCGTGTTGGCGAGTTGGTAAGTGTTCATGTGATCCCTCGTCCCCACGAACAAGTCGAAGGCATTTTGCCTGTGGCTGTGGCCCCTACGGAAGGGTAGGGCTGAACCGTGGCCGAAATCCAGCTTCGAACGTTTGTCTTTCTCAACTCGATGCAACCTCAGTTTGCTTCTTACGTGGCCACCACGGCGAAGGGTTATCTGCCCGTTGCTTATGAGGCCAGCGTGTTTATTGAGATTGCTCCAGGAATCGCTATTAACCGGGCTACCGATGCGGCCCTCAAGGCGAATGATGTTCGTCCCGGTATGCAGATCGTCGAACGGGCATTTGGACTTTTGGAAATTCATGGTCCCTCCCAAGCGGAAGTTCTTTCTTCTGGCGAGGCTGCTTTGAAGGAAATGGGACTGACGATCAGCGACCGTATGAAGCCAAAGATCATGTCATCTCAGATCATCACCAACGTGAACGATTATCAAGCTCAATTGATCAATCGCATGCGCTATGGCCACATGATTTTGGGTGGAGAATCGCTCTACATCCTGGAAGTCGAGCCAGCAGCCTACACAGCTTTGGCCGCCAATGAGGCTGAGAAAAACGCCGACATCAAGTTGTTGGACATGCGTGTTTCCGGGGCATTCGGCAGGCTTTATCTCAGTGGAGAAGAATCGGCCATCCAAGAAGCGGTTGCTGCCGTTGATGCTGCCTTGGCTAATCTGGACGGACAAGGGGGTGGCTAATGCTTCAGGGATTTGTAGCCGGAGAATTGTGGTCGAGCGTTCAGGTCCCGAGCTTGACGTCCTACAAACTTCTTTTGGTACACCCGGAAGGTGCATCGATTGACCAACGAGAGATTGTCGCGGTTGACTTGGTTGGTGCTGGGGTGAAAGATCGTGTTTTGGTTGCTCTCGGACGGGCGGCCCGCAACGCCATGGGAGACGAGAACGCTCCGGTGGAGGCTGCGATCATAGCTGTGATTGATGGCTTAGAAAGAGACGGTCCAATTCCGACGTCCCCATTGGCGGGAAGAAATTCATCTAGCGATAGAACGCCAGTAAAGAAAAAACCAGCGCGCAAGAAGAAAGCTAAGAAGCAAGGGGAGGTGTCCGCTCCCGAAGAAACCATGGACTTGTTTCGAGAAGAAGAAACAGAAATGGATGGGAATGACGCCGGATTATTTGGCAGTGAAACCGATCCGGATACGGTGAAGAATGACGAAATGCCAGGGATCGACGATGTTGATCGTTTCTGGGGTGATGATGAAGAGGAAGAAGGCAAGAACTGATGGTTGAAGCCAAACAAGTGAGTGACGATACCTGCCTGGGATTGATGGAGATCTCTTCGATTCCTCGAGGGTTGCTTGCTGCCGACCTGATGATCAAGGAAGCCTCCATTGAGATACTTGTGTGCCGTCCGGTTTCTCCTGCGATTTATCTCATCGTGTTTGAAGGCGATGTGGAGTCGGTTTCCCGCAGTCTAACACGAGGGCAGGAATGCGCTGGGCCATCACTTGTGGGAATGCTCTCACTCCCTCAACCTCACACTCAAATGGTTGAGGCGATTTACCAGATTCGCCAAGTCGATGAAGTGGATGCCGTCGGGGTTATGGAGCTCACACAAATTGCCGCCACTTTAGAAGCAGCCGATGCAGCAGCCAAGGCCGCTGAGATTGAGATTTTGGAAATTCGATTGGCCATGGGGCTCCACGGTCATGGTTTCTTTACGATAACCGGAGAGATTTCCTCTGTAGAGGCAGCTATAGAGGCCGCAGCCGCAATCGGAAGAAAGCGCGGTGCTTGGCATGATCAGGCGATGATTCCGAATCCGGATGCGGTTTTTGTTCAGCACCTAACTGACCCACGTTCGCCCTTTAGCCCTCTGCCATAAGAACCCCAGAACCTGAGTCTTCCCTGCCAAGCCTCGAGTTTTTTGGAACCAAGTAAGAGTCCATGAGTCTAAGTAATGGTAACAAAGAGCTGACTTCCACTGCGGATGCGGAGTTGGTCCGTCAAGCAGTTGATCTGGAATCGGCTGAGGCCTTTGAAGAACTCATGAGCCGTTACTATGAACGAACTTACGCGATTATTTTTCGCATGGTGCGGGAGACGGAAGCGGCACGAGACTTAACCCAGGAGACATTCCTCAAGGCTTGGCGCGGCCTATCATCTTATTCTGGGGATGCGGCTTTCTTCACGTGGCTCTACAGAATTGCCAGGAATCTCGTGAACTCCGAGTATCGAAGATTGAGAGTTCGGCCCCAGGTTGTCATGACTTTAGGGGATAGTGGAGAAGAAGATCGCCAAGGGTTTGATCCCCAGTCAGCGGGGGAAAGTCCCGAAGAAGAATTAGCCCGTCTTGAGAGGCGGGAGAAAATTACGGACGCGATTGCTGGTTTGCCTCCAGATTTTCGCGAGATCATCGTTTTGCGTGATTTAGAGAAAACATCGTACGACGACATTGCTGAACTACTGGAAATACCAGTGGGGACGGTTCGCTCCCGCTTGCACCGTGCAAGGATGGAGTTGAAAGCGAAATTGTCCGATATGTTCGATTGAGGATTCGTCATGAATTGCCGGGAGTGCCACGACAAACTATCTCTTTACCTCGATGGTCAGTTGACCGACGAGGAGAGATTGCGCGTTGAGGAAGCCCTAGGACGCTGCCCCGAATGTGTAGAAGAACTCGCCGCACTCTCTTCGTTGACCAAGGAGATGGGGGAGTTTGGGGATGTACCTATTCCAACGGACCTATTGCAGGATCTTAAGTCTGCTTTTCGCCAAGAGTTGGCTGTAACAGAAAAGAAGCGGGCTGGGCCTTCGTTCTTGAGGCGCATGGGCGGGTGGCGAATCGCTGCAAGCGTGGCTGCTCTTTTGTTCGCGACTTGGGCGATTGTTGAAGATCGTGCTCATCGTGTGAGTTCGACAGAGAGTTTCTCTCAAGAATTCGTCACCCTATCTGATAGAGATTCTGACCCAGGTCGAAGAGACGTGACGACCATGGACGGAGTTGGCCCACCTGAAGAAGAACAGGAGGAGGCTGATGATCTCTTAGGCCTTTCGAATTCCTCACGGGCTCCGGCTGGCTCCGTGGCAGAAGCTTCTTCACCATCGGTAGACAAGAAACGTCAGACCCCCAATAAAGGGCGGGCTAAACCCAAGGCCCTGAAAGCAGAGATCGTCAATGATGATCGGGACTTGGTGGTGTTAGCTGTTTCTCCCACAAGGAAGCAGTACTTGGACTTAGTTCCCGAGATGAAGAGTCGTTTGGGTCTCGATTTTCGGGCGGAACCTTGGCCCGAATTTGATGGGGGATTCGCTGGCTCGGTGAAAGGGAAACCACTGGCAAAGAAATCCGTCCTCGATGGAGTGAAGCAGGGTGGGGGAGTGGGACGGTCTCCTCTGATCCCAAAAAGTAAGGCCAAAGGGAAAGGTATTCCTAAGACCGTTCGACGAAATGCGGCCAGCTCATTGCCCCTTGTGTCTTCGGCTTTTTTTGCTCTTGGTCCTAACGCGAGTGAGACGATTAAAGCTGCGGCCCGAAAGGCTGGACTTAAGATTGTTCCATCGAAACTTGGTTCTCTTTCCCAAGATAAGGCCGAGTCTGTGGAAGGGGAGATCCTTACGGTGGAATTGACCAAGAGTCAGAGGGATGCTTTGCTTCAGGATTTGGCGAAGAAGAAGGGTTTTCGCATTCAGCTATTTGGTCGTGGGGGAGAGGGCTTGTTGCACCCTGGGTCGTTGGACGAAACTGGGCAACATGCGACAGACACTTTCAAGGGAAGAGGATTGAGTAAGAGTGCCCCAGCAAGCAAAGGGGGGAAATTGCCCAAGCAAGGGAATAAGCAAGCGGACTCCAAAGCACCGTCGATGAAATCCAAGCGGACTCAAGGGAAGAAACTAGAGCCGCGATATCGCCTCAGTTTCATCTTGCTGAGGCCCTAATTGGGCATTTTTCGAATTCTCCGATATGGTTCTTCTGGGCAGATTAGGAGGAGAATTCTGACTTCCAACTTAGAAACCTCTGTGCCCCCTCCAAAGATCTGCTCCCAAAAGCATGAAATTTTCGCTTAATAGAATATTTTGTTGTATCCAGGGCGAAATTTTTTATATCCTCTCAATAGTCGTTGCACGGGGCAAAACGAGCTATACAATTGTCAGTTAATCACTTGTAGCTGATTCGGGCATTCCCGAGTCTCACCAGTTTCTGGGAAATGGCTGGCCGGTGTAACGCTGAAGGAGGATGAAAATGGCAGACGAAGGCAGCGTCAAGCCCGCACGGGAGGCGACCACAAAAAAGAGTAGGGCAGAGAGAGAGGCCGAAGTACGACGGAAATATGACTTCGGTGTCATCCGTGCTCTACGGCAAGAAAAGGGCCTTACCATCGAGAAGTTCGCGAAGCTTTGCGGATTGAGCTATGCGCCAATTTCTCGCATCGAAACCAATCTGATCAAGCCGAACTTAGAGACCTTGGACAAAATCGCCAAGGGTTTAGGCATCACCACTTACAACTTGGTTGCCATGGCCGAAAAGCGCGATGCTGAATTGCGAAATGGGCACGACTACAAGGCGGGTACGTTCGAGTTTCGAACTTTCACTTTCGACGGCGTTAACGTTTCTTATGGCTTCGCCCCTAAGGGTGCTCGAACGGATGAGCTTGACATGAGGGATCAGCAGTACGAAAACTTGGTGGTCCAATCTGGCTTGCTCGAGGTCACGGTCAACAACGGTTCCTTCCGCTTACAAGCGGGAGAGGCCCTTCAGTATGACCGGGTGTTCCCGAGAACTTATACAGCGTTGGAAGACACAAGAGTTATCGTTGTTTCTCATTCAATCGGCTAAGCCTTTGGAATGAGTAAGAAAGCGATTCCTGCCAAATAAGAAGAGCATGCCTTGGGCGTGCTCTTTTCTTTGATTCTCTTCCTTACTTCTTTTCGACGCTTTGAGCGCAACGAAAGCCTACGTCTTTTTGGTGGGTTCCGCTGGCTGGTAGTTGCCAACGCCATTTCAAAGAGACCCCAGGCTGGGAACTGTTGAAGCTACCTCCTCGAACAATAACCGTCGTCCCTTCCTTCAAATTATCCTTGCAGTCCTTGCCTTCGATGGTCGAATTGATCCATTCTTTAACGTTACCCGACATGTCGTAGAGACCATAGAAGGACCTCCCCTTGGGGTAGGTGCCCACTGTAACAGGCTTTCTATTCTTGGCTTTGCCGTCGTTGCATGATTCGGGGAACCATTTGTCGCCCCAGGGAAACTCCGTTGTCTTGCCTGGCTTTGCTGTTGCAGCCGCCATCCACTCTGCTTCCGTTGGGAGGCGTTTGCCCTGAGATTTTGCGTAGGCCCTTGCGGCAAGTAGATCGACACCTGTGACTGGCAATGTCATGTGGGCATCCAATGGCGCGTATTCCCCCGTGTCTGGATCTTGGACCCACTGAGGCAATTCCCGCCCTTTCGAATCAGTGAATTTGGGCATGTAGGCGGCCTTCAGGGTCTTGTCCTTGAGCAAGACCCAAAACTTACTCCAGTATTCACCATGAGTGACCTCAAAGAGATCGATGTAAAACGCTTTTACTTTTGCCCGTCTTTTCTTGGTCGAGAAGCCATAGCTCGATTCTATGATGATCTTGCCCCCTGGGATCTTCGCCATTTTTGGCGGAGCGCCCACGGTGTACTTCATCTTTGGATCTTTGAGCACCAAAAGGGTTTCTTCTGACGACTTGAGGGAATCGAAGGCCGCTATGTAGTCGGATCGCTTGGGAGCAGATGATAGGATGACATCATTCCATAGTTGGTGAAATTGCGTGTCCTTCGGCAACAAACGGCGAATGACAGCTCGGGCGAATTCTTCCCCATCAACTTCTTTTTGCTCGTCCTTCAGCCAATTCTCCAAAGACAGGGTGAAGGCCCCTTTCATTTCTTTCTTCAAAGTCAGTAGGAGGGGATGTTCGATCTTACTCGTTGCCTTGGCCACTTCTTTGGAGAACCCTCGTAGGATTTTCTTGGTTTTTCGACCGCTGCGAATGTTGCTGTTGACATCTTTCAGGGGGCTTTCAAGGACGCGAACGATATCCTTGACCGCGCTCTTGTCGCTGCCATTGCGCGCTTCTTGGAAGAGCTTTTGAAGCCGAGCGTAGTCATCCTGGAGGGCCGTATTGGCTTCAGCTAACTCTATCTTTTTTGCGGCTACCACGGCTTCTTGGGATTGAATCTTGGCCAAAGCCTTGGCGTCCACGACACCGGTTCCCCCTTGGGCTAGGGCGCTTGCCCCCATAAGAAGCCAGAGAGTAGCTATCACTGCGAATTTCATGATACGGAGAGTCTCCTTCGTCCTTTTTGACTTGGGCCGAGTATAACCGAAAGTGTCCTCATTGTTGACTCATCCCCATCCTTTCTTCTGCACTTATTCTCCCATCTTGCTGGTTCCCTCCCGTGAGGGGCTAACCCCCCCAGATGACACGGGGGGGGCAAATGGTAGGATGGGTTCATCATGACTGTATTCACCAAAGAAATGCTCGTTTGTGACATCGTGGATTCTCATCCAGGGGCCAAGGATGTCCTACTGGAGTTTGGGCTTCCCTGTTTTCGCTGTGTTGTGGCCTACACGGAGACCTTGGCGGAAGGGGTTCAGCCTCATGATTTGGACGCTGATTTGATCATCGAACGTCTCAACTCTCTTCCTGGCAAGGGCAACAAAAAATCGTGACCTGTGGTGATGAGGAGGCCCTGCCCTCGTCTATGGACCAACCCGTCAGTGAATTGAAAGGTGTTGGTCCCAAGCGCAAGGACGTTCTTCGGGATGGAGGAATCAACTCCCTAGCGGATCTCCTCGGCTATTTTCCCCGCCGCCATCGATTCATTCCTGCTGTCAGCGCATTGGATGGGGTTCCTCACGGCCGAATATGCACCCTTTTGGGAGAGGTCGCATCTTTGGTTCATCGCCGGAGTCGCCGGCATTCCGGTGGACATCTGCGTGTTCGCCTTCAAGTCGATGATGAGATTGTTGTTCTCGAATTCTTCAATCAAGGGTACTTGCGCAATACCATTGAAGCTGGACAATTCCTTAGGGTAACGGGGGTTCTACTTCGAGAACCTACCCTGACCTTGACACCAACGAACTTCAAGATGGCCAAGGATGTGAAGGAACTTGATTCTTCCGCCCTGATCTTGAGCGACTACAAGGCGATTGGGGCTCTGAGATCGAGCCAGATCTGGACTTTGGTACGTGCTGGCCTGCAACAAGTTGCTGGAGACATGAAGGACCCTATTCCCAGGCCTCTATTGCAGCGTCGCAAGCTGGTGAGCTTGGAGCATGCGGTTGGGCAATATCACGTACCGAATTCTTCCCATGAACTTGAGTTGGCCTCGAGGCGTTTGTCTTACAATGCCTATCTCTTAGGTGCCTTGAGGGCTGAAGGGGTCAAGAGTGACCTCAGAAAGGCTCGGGCTGAAGAAATTTTGCGGGATTCTCAGCGGGAAAAGCGAAGCCAATCTGTCTTGCCGTTCCAGTTGACCGAAGGACAAAAGGAGGCTCTTGAAGAGATTCTTCAGGACCTAGCCTATCCCCAGCCCATGCGCCGTCTTCTTCAAGGTGACGTGGGGTGTGGCAAGACAGCTGTGGCTGCCATGGTCGCTCTCAACGTCGGCCTCCATGGCCAACAGGTGGCATTCTTGGCACCGACGGAAGTTTTGGCGCGGCAAATTCATGACGTCTTGCGTGGGTGGGGCCAAGGGGTTGGCATAGAGAGCACTCTTCTTGTGGGCGGCATGAAGGTTCGCGAAAAGCGCCAAGCTCTTGAGCAAGTTGCCCAAGCCAACGGCGCCATCGTCGTGGGTACCCATGCCCTGTTTCAAACCCCGGTTACTTTCCGCGATTTGGGTCTTGTCATTGTTGATGAGCAACATCGCTTTGGGGTTCTTCAACGATTACGCTTGGTTCGCAAAGGGAAGTCACCCCATCTGTTGGCCATGAGCGCCACACCGATCCCGCGTACTTTGGCCATGACTCTCTATTCGGATCTCAAACTCTCCTCGGTAAAGCACCGTCCGGGCAATCGCTTGCCCATTGAAACGTCCCACCATGTTCGAGACTTGGATGGCCCGTTTGCCTGGCAACAATTGGCAGCTCGGGCGCGATCTGGAGAGAAATGTTTCATCGTCTTTCCCGGAATCGAAAGTGAAAACGAGTCTTTTCCCACCCTGTTGGGCTTAGGCCGTTTGCTGGCCAAGCGATTCTTTAAGGGTGTCCCTATGGCAGCAGTCCATGGGAGAATGAAGGACGAAGATAAACAAAAAAACTTGCAAGCTTTTCGCAACGGCGACGTCAAGGTCTTGTTTGCTACCACAGTGATCGAAGTGGGAGTTGACGTCCCAGACGCTCAACAC
>WFTN01000533.1 GCA_015485455.1 Planctomycetota bacterium
GGGCTTGGCCCAAAGCTTGAAATCGCAAACGATCTTTCACTTTGGCCACGTGAAGGAACTTCGGCGCATTGATCTTTCTGTGCACTGCGAGAGACCAATCACTCACAGTCCATGTGCGGCTCAGTTTTCTTCCAGATTCATGGGCGAAGACAAAATGACAAGTTTTACGATTTCCTAATAGACCCAGGCCATCCAAGATATGAGGGATCGCCAAAAGATGCCCTGTCCCATGGTTGGCAGCGCTCTGATTCTCATGGGCTATGAGTTCCGACAACTTCCTCGTCACTTCCTCCGCTGAGCGCAAATTGAGGCTTACAAAACGACAACCAAGAAGATCTCGAAATGGCTCTTGAGCACAAGAAACGAAAAGCCCATCCGCAAATGCCTGAAAGGACAAAGGCAAGCGAGGCAGAACCCCTTTGGGCAAGATCAATTCTGTTTTCCCACACTTCAGCTCGGCAATGCCCCGCATCATTTCGACAAGAATGCGAGACTGCGACCACTTCCCAACTTTTCCTGCCAGGTGAGCAAAAAAAGCATCTTGCCCCACTTTAGAAACAGAACCATAGGGAAATACATGCTGGTTGGCGACCAACTCATTCAAATCACGAATATCCTGAGATGTGATGAGAAGACTCGGCCCTCCCTGCCCTTGGCTAGGCATAGACAGGCAGAAAAATAGTAGCAGGTACGTCCACGGCAAAGCCAAGTTGGTCTTCTCAGCAGACAAGAACGCAATCGGCTTCCTTGGGGTCCATGGACGGAGCAGTCGGGTCCAGTTCAAATTCATAGATCCTTCTGGCGTGGGCACAGTCGCTACTTTACTTGCACAAGAAGTCACGACAAGAAACGAAGAGGGCGAACTACATTCTCGCCCCTCAGACACATGACGTCTTACGACAAAGATTCTGTCGAACAATCTCAAGATATTTTCAGACTGAGGGAAGCTGCGACAACTTGCACAACCCAGGGCACTCCCTTGACGATCTTGGTCGAAAGACAAAGTCAAAAAACGATCTGAGTTAGGACGATACGCAGGGATAATGTAATATTTTGACGGGCTTGTTTTGCATTCAAGCTTCGTGGCCAATCGGTGGTCCCAAAGGCATTTTCCAAGAAAAGAATCAAGAACTCATGAAAGAGTCGGGTGGGAGTTCTTAGGCGTCGTCGAAAAGCTCTTGCTCTGCTATCTCTTCACATAACAGACGCTGACTTCCTCTTCGCTCTCGTTTGATCACATGAACAATCAGCTCGGCATCACAATGGGTACGGAATGGAATACCGGAAAACCCAATTCCTCGGGATGTATAACCTCGCATACCTCCAAGCAACCATGGTCCGGTGCAGAACCGCCGAGACACGCTGGCATTCGAAACGATTGGCTTGCCACCTGGTAAACAAATCTGCCCACCGTGGGTATGACCACATAGATACATATCGCAGTATTTCTCTGCTGCCTCCTGAATGAGATCAGGGCTATGGCAAAGAAAGAGGCAAGTTTCATCCGCCGGCACCTGCTGCAAAGACGAATCGATATCATCCGTGCCGAAGAAATGAGCGTCATCAACGCCCGCTAGGTAAAGCTGGTCATAGCCCATTTCGATTCCACAGGATTCATTTAGTAAGTAGGTCGCGCCCATACTCTCGATGGGCGCCACCATGTCCAACTCATCGTGATTGCCCAAGATAGCAAAAACCCCGTGCTCGCAACCGTTGAGAACTTCGATGAGAGGCGCCAATTCCTCAAGTACTGGGGTGAAATCTCCCTTGATCTCAAGGCGCAGATCTCCCGTCAAAACAGCAACATCAAAGTCAATTTCAGCACAAGCCTCAGCCAAACGTTTGCCCAACCCAGGAGAACCATCAATGTGCAAATCCGAAAGATGGAGAATACGGGCCCCTTCGACTCCAGGCTTCACCCCACGGAGGTAAACTTCATTTTCGACCACGTTGATTTTCGTAGCCCGGGAGGCCAAAGGACGATACACCCCAGCAAGAGAAAGAACGCCTCGGGCGATCCTAAGAGCCGGATCCATCATTTGAAATGGGATCCATTTGCGCCCATCGCCAAAGAACTGGGGCTTTCCCTCAAGTTCACGGCGCCGAGCGGCTCTTTCTAACCCAAGGCGAGATTCAGGGGTTTGGTCAACAAGGAGAGACGGTGTTGTTTCTAAGACTAAATCGGATGTCATGAGGCCCTTATCGGCCCCCAATCCAAAAAAATTCACAAAAGGAAAACAAGGCCAAGATAAACTCGACTAAGTCACAAGATCGCGGCCCCGAAGTCGTGAAGTAGACAGAAGACCTGTATTAGGATCCGGCTCCAAGGAGTTTGTGAGTTTCCTGAAAAATCCGGTAGACCTCTTCCTCGAACAGCACCATCGAAATATGGGAAACATCTGGGTTTTCTCCCAAAGCTTCAGCGAGGCTTGTAAGAGCAATCGCAGCAGCCTCTCCCACCGGGTAACCGAAGATTCCACAGGAGATTGCCGGGAATGCCATCGTCTGGATATCGTTTTGCGCAGCCAACTTCACACAAGAGCGGTAGCAGGAGGCCAAAAGTGCTGATTCGCCCACGCTTCCGTCCCGATAAACCGGCCCCACTGTATGAATGACAAACTGAGCTTTGAGGTCAAAAGCTGATGTGATTCTGGCCTCCCCGGTTTCGCAGCCCGGAGGCTGAAGAGCGCGGCAGGCATGAACCAAGGCAGGGCCTGCAGCGCGATGGATCGCTCCATCGACTCCCCCGCCCCCCATCAACGAGGAATTGGCCGCATTTACAATCGCGTCCACCTCACAGTCGGTTATGTCCCCCTGGAGACAGCGAATGTCGCCCAAACGGGCCTGAGCGTTCTTATTCATGGCAAAAGATCTCCCTAGGGGCCCCTGACCCGAATAATTCACGACCACAATCTCATGAATGAGACGGGATAACCGAGCAAAATCGCTCTACAACAGAAATCCTACCAAGCGTTTATGGCGATCGGTAATCATTTCTTCCCGCACAATAGACTGAGAATAGTGCTATTTCTGCATCGTAAATAGTTTAGTCTTCGGGAGTGAGAGAGATGAGCGGCGGAATCCCTTCCTAACCAACCATCCCGATCACAAACACGTGTTGTAATTTTATTAATCCTAGGAGGACCGTTATGAAGAAATTCATCGGTTCACTTCTTACGACAGCTGCTCTCTTGGGTTGCTTCGCTTACGTCTCAAACTTCGCGGCCGCGAACAATGAAGACGATCAAGTGCAAGTTGCGAAGATGAAGTACACCTCGTATTCGAAGTGGAATATTCTCTTGCCTAAGGAAACTTTCACCCCTGTTGCAGGGTCCATTCAAATTGGTGACGGCTTCAAAGCTGAAATCGATGGCATGGCCTTGGCAGTCGACTGCAATGCAGACGGCAAAGTGGATGAAAAAGCCAAAGGCGTCGGTGGCCTTCTTACCCTCAAGGGTAAAGATGCCAACGGCACAAAGTTCAAGTACACAGTCCGCCTTCAAAACAAGGGCGGTTGGAAGTGGTCATCTTCCGGTGCCCATGTCGGTAAAGTCAACGGTGTACAAGTTAAGCTCATCGACCAAAACAACAATGGCCGCTTCAACGATTTCGGTGAAGACGCTATGGTCGTAGGCAAAACGGATGTCGCTTCTTTCTTGTCGCGCGTGATCAGCGTCAAGGGTGAGCTTTTCGAAATCGAAGTCCCTGAAAATGGTTCAAAGATTTCTTACAAGCCCTACTCTGGTAAAGCTGGTCTTCTCAACCTGCGCGCCAAGTACAAAGCAAAAGCCAAACTCACTGCTGCAATCGTAGTTTCTGAGAATGGTGACTATTCCTTCAACATGGCTTCAGCGAAAAAAGGATTCCTCGTCCCAGAGGGTCTCTACTCGATCGCTGCAGGCAAAATCACTATGGGTAAGGAGTCTGCTCTTATTAAGGGTGGTACAGCCAAGCCTATCCGCGTCACAGCGGACGAGCCATCTGTATTCGCGTGGGGCGCGCCAATCCGCGCCGAATTCGAATACACACGCAATGGCGAAGAAATCACCTTCTCACCGCAGAGCCTTTGGTTCTACGGTAAGGCCGGTGAGGAATATTACAACTGGGTCCCAGACGGAGCACCACCTAAATTTGTCATCAAAGACAAGAAAGGCCGGGAAATCAAGACGGCCAAGTTTGGTGGGTGCTGAGGCGGCGGTTTTAGTCCGGTCACCGTGCGTGTACCGAAAGATGCTGAAATCGAAGTCTCCCTTGATCACAAACGCAAAGCGTTTGGTGGAATCACGGGCGCTCGTAAAGGAAAGACAACCGAAGGTGGAGTGACAGGCAGCTACTAAGCCTGAAGCGGGTTAGAGCCCGCAGCTCACCTTAGGCCCACAACCACACTTGCGAGAAAGGCCGATGCTTTGCATCGGCCTTTCTTTTTCCTGCCAAAGAACAGGCCTACTCCCCTTACGACTCCGACAGGGATTTCGAATCCTGAGCATAGGAAGCGCAGCCCCAATAGATGTAGCTCGAGAACTTGGGAGCACCAGGGACAAAACCTCGTTGGGGAGAATGAAGGACGAAACCGGACTCCACCAAGAGATCTTCGATCCGTCGATTGAGGTGACAGCCCCCAGCGATCTTCTTCCAAGAAGAGTTGAGACGATCTTGCCAACGACGCACACGCCCTTGGGGTGCGTAGCCATGCTCGCAATAGAGCAATTTGCCCTGGGGCTTCAAGACTCGCCCCATCTCCCCTAAAGCTCCACGCCAATCAGCGATAGAACAAAGGGTAAATGTGAGGACAACGGTATCCACACTCTCATCAGCCAAAGGAATCGTCTCGCTGGGAAGATCAAGCCATGTGACTTCCATCCCACTCGCTTCGACATTATTCCGAGCCTTCTGGCGCATGGCCGCGGACGGTTCTAAGCCCCAGAGTTGCTCTACCTTGTCTTGATCATAGAGCGCCAGATTGTGGCCAGACCCCATGCCAATTTCCAAGACCTGGCCCTCAGCTTGGGGTACGACCTTTAGCCGCTCAGCCTTGATCTTGGCAGATCCGCAAACCAAATGAATGATGTGGGGTAAAATTCGACGGTCATAGAAACCCATCAATTTCACCCCTCCTTAGCCAGGTTAGAAACTGTATTTCAGTCCGGCACCAATAAAGACATCCAGTTTTTGGGCGTCATTCGCTGGCACATTGCGGTAGTTGAAACGGATCGCGTTATTAAAGCTCCAGTTCTCAGAAACCGGCACTTGCCACTGAATCTGTAGGCGGCCCAAGTAAGCATTGGGCTCATTCAAAGGCACGATGATTTCTGCCAAAGTACTGAGTTCAACTTTACCAAAGAGAATATCCTTATAGACAAGCGCCCCACGACCTGTGACATCATTCCTCGTGTCCGTGTCATCTTCGTAGCTCTCAAGTCGGTAGCCAACGCCACCTTCCACAGAGAAAAGCTCTTTGTCGCTATCTTTCCACAAGGTGTAACCAGCACCCACGTCAACCAATGCCCCAAGCGTGATATCTTGAATCTTGTTGCGGAAGATCTCGGCTTGGGCATAGCTGTAGAAGTTCTCGCTATAGTGATGCTCAAATCGTATGCGAAAAGCCTGGGAATTGGCACTTTCTTCGCTGTCAGTTTGGCCATAAACGATGCGTAGAGAAGTTTCCAGACGATCATGAGACCATTGTTTGGCAGCAGCGGCGTCGATCGCCACCAGGAGAGTATCGCTATTCCCGTAGGTCGAACTACCATTGAGAGTCACCGAGCCTGACCAGTCCTTGGGCTCCAATGGTGTTTTTGGCCCTTCTGCAGGGACCGTCCTTTCTGTTGGGGCCACAGGCAGCGATGAAAGCTGAAGTTTGAGAATCCCCAGATGATCCGAGTTGACGATGAGGAGATCATCCTCAACCCCCATGAGACGGACATGAATCTGTTCATCTTCTCCGAACTTAACGCTGACGTTTTCATCCGTATTGAGGAGAAGAATGGACGACCAAGAAATGAGATTCACCCCATTTGGGCCTTTGATTTTCAAACCATCAGAAAAAAGTCCGGCAAGAGAACCCACTTGGGCATTTCCATCACTGGTCTCGATATGGATTTTTTGTGCCTGTGAAGAAACAGCAAACAACCCAAGAACAACAATTGTAATCCATATCCGCACGATTCGGTCCTCTTAGACGATCAGTTCAAAATTCAAAATAGGTCAACTCTTCGATCAGCCACAAAGCTAAATCGCTCCCGGATGCCCCCAACAAGATCAGCGGACACGTCGCCCTCGATCAGAGCTTGTCGGTCTACAGCGTGACTCAGAACTTCTCCCATAGGATCGAGGAGTACTGAATGACCGTTGTATTCCAGTCCAGAGGCCGTACCAATGCGATTGACTCCAAGCACATAAGCTTGATTCTCGATGGCACGAGCGGTCAAGAGCGTACGCCAAGCAAAACTTCGCTTCGCTGGCCAATTCGCCAAGACGCAAAAGAGATCCGTTTCTTGCACGACCGACCGAAAAATCTCCGGGAACCGAAGGTCATAACAGATGAAAGGTGTAATTCTCAAACCTTCCCATTCTACCGTCTCAATCCTGTCACCAGGCTTGTAGAATTTGTCCTCTTGGGCCAATGAGAACGGGTGGATCTTTCGGTAGTGAAGAAGTTTCTTCCCGCTGGGATCCAAGAAAGAACAAGAATTGAAGAAGGCCCCCGATTCCTCCTCAGCAAAGCCAGCCAAAATCGCCAGGCCAGTCTCTTGCGCCAAGTTCTGCAGAACGTCGTTAATCTGGGGAGCATGACGAGCGACTGATTTTGCAGCCATGGAAAAACCAGTGGCAAACATTTCTGGTAAGACCAAGAGTTCGGCGCCGTTGTCCCGGGCTTGGGCGGCCAAATCTCTCACCCACGATAAATTGGCTACTGGGTCTTCCCAGGCAATGTCGAATTGAATCCCAGCCACCTTCATCCTCGAAACCTCCTCAGTCTCATGGCCGCTTCTGCCAATGTGTCCTCTTTCTTACAGAAGGCAAAGCGAACCAGGCTCTTTCCAGCTTCCGGATCCGCCTGATAGAAAACGTGGGGAGGAATCGCCGCGACTCCAGCTTTCTCCACCAGGGCTTTGGTGAAACTCACATCATCACCATCGAAGATTTGCCGAAAATCTGCCAAGAGAAAATAGGTCCCCTGGCAAGGAGCCACCACAAAGCCGCATTGTTCGAGAACATCCCTCAAGAA
>WFTN01000534.1 GCA_015485455.1 Planctomycetota bacterium
AATCGTGAGTGAGATGAACCTTATTTACGGCGACTCAAATCTGACACGGTTCGGAAGGAAAGACTAAACGATGGAAACGCCGATTATTCTGGCCTTAGCGATTACGGTTCTGCCGTTATGCGCATTTTTGGTCCAGGTCTTCTTCGGCCGATTCCTGCCTCGGCAGGGGGACTGGTTGCCAACGTCTGCAGTTGCAGGCAGTTTGGCTATGTCATTGTACCTATTGATGACCGGTGTTTTCGGCGCAAGCGATGGCATGGAACCGGTTCAATGGACGATGCGCTGGATCTCACTCGGGCAAGACAGCCCGTTTACGGTCGATTTTGAAGTATTCGTCGACAACATGACAGTGATCATGTTGTGCGTGGTGACCTTAGTCAGTTTCCTCGTGCATCTGTTCTCGACGGGCTACATGCATGGAGAAGAACGCTACAACCGATTCTTCGCTTATTTGGCCCTGTTCACGTTCTCGATGCTCGGCTTGATCATCACATCAAGCATCTTGTTTCTCTTCATTTTCTGGGAGTTGGTGGGACTCTGTTCTTATCTTCTCATTGGTTTCTACTTCCAGAAGGACTCCGCCGCTGCGGCGTGCAAGAAGGCATTTCTTACTAACCGTGTTGGAGATACAGGCTTCTTCATCGGCCTGATGATCCTCTGGGTCACAGTTGGCTCATTCTCCTTCTCCGACATCTTTGCCAGCTTGGGCGATGGTGTTTGGACGGGCAAAGAAACACTCTTGACTGTTTGTGGGCTTCTCATTTTTTCTGGTGCAGTCTCCAAGTCAGCACAGTTTCCCCTGCACATTTGGTTGCCTGATGCTATGGAAGGGCCGACGCCTGTTTCTGCTCTCATCCATGCGGCCACCATGGTTGCCGCCGGTGTCTATATGATCTGTCGTATGTTCCCTTTGCTGGCTGGTGTTGATCCGGCCACAGGGGAAGCCGCCATGCTGACCGGAAACTACTTTGACAGTGATGCTTTGTTCATCATTGCCTTGGTGGGGGGATTCACTGCCCTGTTCGCCGCAACTATTGCCATCCCTCAAAACGACATCAAGAAGGTACTGGCCTACTCAACAGTGTCGCAGCTGGGTTACATGGTTATGGCCGTGGGCGTTGGCTCCATGTATGCCGCCATGTTCCACCTCTTTACCCATGCCATGTTTAAGGCCTGCTTGTTCTTGGGATCTGGTTCGGTGATCCACGCCATGCACCATGAACAAGATATGCGGAAGATGGGCGGCCTGCGGAAGAAACTCCCCGTTACCTATCTGACATTCTTGGCTTCGACTTTAGCCTTGGCCGGGTTCCCCCTGACCAGTGGTATGATTTCCAAAGAGTCGATCCTGACCCAAGCTTATGCTTATTGGCAATGGCACGACGGTAGTTTTGTTCGCATGTTGCCATTCTTGTTCTGCCTCTTGGCCGCTGGTCTGACAGCATTCTATATGTTCCGTTTGGTGATTGGCGTGTTCTACGGCAAACCCAAGGATCAACATGCTTATGACCATGCCCATGAATCGCCTAAGACCATGACAATCCCATTGATGGTGTTGGCAACAATCGGTGTCTTGGGTGCAGGTATTGCTTATCCCGGCGGACCGGGCACGCATTGGTTCGAAAACCGAGCCAAACCAGAAGTGCTGGTTGGCAAGATGATGACCAGTGAATCCATCGTCCCTGACGCCAAGACTAGAGAAGCTTGGAGTGGTACGGATCAATGGCACCAGCTGCATCATGAGCCCGCAGAAACGGCAAAGCCCGCGGTCTCTGAGTTCTTTGAACTCTATCATCATGCACATTGGCCGACTTTCTTCTTAGCCACGGGCATCGGTTTGTTCGGAATCGCTTTTGCCTTTTATGTCTTTTACTTCAGAAGAGAGAAGACCTGGGTCAAGAAGGGGGGCGTGTTGGAGTGGTACCAAGGGGTGCTCCTCAACATGTACTACGTTGACAATTTCTTTGCTGCCATCCCCATTGCCTTCATGCACTGGTTAGGAAAAGCTTGCGCGGTCATAGATCGTGTGATCGTAGATGGATTGGTAAATGCCAGCTCCGTTGTCGTTCGTATCTTCTCATGGTGCATTGGTAAATTTGACTACCACGCGGTGGATGGCACCGTGCGGGGCACAGGTGAAGCAGCATTCATGTTCGGACAAAAAGTGCGACGCTTGCAAAGCGGGCGCATTCAGGATTATGTCGGTTTGACGGTTTACGGCCTCGCAGTCGTCTTCCTCATCTTAGCGGCGTGGTCTAGTTGGAGTTAGCAGTTTGACGCTGCCTGTTTTGGCAGCAAACTGCGGAGTTGAATTCCGCAGCGGATACAAGCGAATTGGAAGTGCTGGGCGCGGTTGCCTGGCAAGGACCAAAAAGGGAAGCTGATGTTACTTACACTCGTCACTTTCATACCCGGAATTGTAGGCCTCATTATTCTCGCTCTTCCGAGTCAGAATAAGAGTCTCATCAAGTGGACTGCCATGGCTGCTGCTGTGGTGACGTTTATTATTTCGTGCATGTTGCTTACGGGCTATCACGACCAAGGTGAATCCAAAGCCGAGGCCGTATTTGACCAAGAAATTGCCGCCATTGTTGACACACAAGTCACCGATAGCGCGCTTCAAGGAAAGATGCGAGCTGCAGTTCAGCTCATCAAAGCCGACTACGGCAAAGATGGGGGAGATGGCCGTGGCCCGGCAAGCTATGCTGCCAAGGTCGATTTGTCTCTCGATAACGAAGAGATTGCCGCTGCTTGGCATGATGTCTGGGAGCTGACCATGGCTCAGGGGGCCATGGCCACTGAGCACATCAAGTACGTTGAGTACGGCACCTGGATCTCCAGCTTCAATATCCATTACTTCATGGGTGCTGATGGCCTGTCTTTGCCACTCGTTTGGCTGACAGCCTTGCTGGGAGTCATTTGCTTGGCCTACTCATGGAACATCGAGAAAGCCACGAAAGCTTACTTCGCCTTGTTCTTGATGTTGCAATCAGGAATCACGGGGGTCTTCTTGGCTCTGGACTTCTTCCTGTTCTACGTCTTTTGGGAAGTGGTCCTCCTGCCGATGTATTTCCTCATTGGGTTCTGGGGTGGGCCACGCCGTATTTACGCCGCTATCAAGTTCTTCATTTATACACTCGCTGGTAGCGTGTTGATGCTGATCGCCATGTTGGCCATGTATTTCCATGCCGGTTATGACAGCTTCAACGTTTTGACCCTCATGGAAGCGGCCAATACCTTCAGTTGGGATTTCCAGTTCTGGTTGTTCTTGGGCATGTTTGTTGCCTTTGCCATTAAAGTACCGATCTTCCCATTTCATACCTGGCTTCCAGATGCCCACGTTCAAGCGCCTACCGCTGCTTCGGTGGTCCTGGCTGGCGTGCTTTTGAAGATGGGCGGCTATGGCTTCTTCCGCTTTAGTTTTACCCTGTGCCCCAACGCAGGTACCGGTGAGATCGCTATGCCGATCTTTGGCAACTTCATTAACTTCATCGCCGTCTTGGGTGTGATCAACATCGTCTACGGTGCTTTCTGTGCTTTGGCGCAAAAAGACTTCAAGAGTCTTGTTGCCTACTCTTCCGTCAGTCACATGGGTTTCGTGCTCCTCGGTTTGGCTGCCATGACGGATGCGGGCGTGCAGGGAGCGGCCTTGCAGATGTTCAACCATGGTTTGAGCTCGGCTATGATGTTCCTCATCGTGGGTGTCATCTATGATCGCGCCCATCACCGCAATTTGGACAAGTTTGGTGGCATTGGCGCTCAAATGCCTTACTACACCGGAATCGCCACTCTTGGTTTCTTCGCCTCATTGGGGCTACCTGGTTTGAACGGCTTTATCTCAGAGGCTTTAGTTTTCATGGGAGCCTATGACGCCGAAGCCAGTTCAGTTGCTGGCATGTCACGCACGTTCGTCTACTTGGCAGCACCGGGCATTGTCTTAACTGCGGCCTATATCCTTTGGACCATTCAACGGGTCTTCATGGGTGAAATGAAGAGTGAGTCTTACAAGAAGTTTCCAGACTTGAACTTCCGTGAGGTCTTCGCCTTGGCTCCTTTGGGCCTTCTCTGCATCGTCTTTGGCGTTTGGCCATCGTTGATTCTTGACTTCATGAATGGAACATTGTCGACGGTTGTCCTCATGGTCAGAACTGCGGCAGGGAGCTAAGCATGTTTTTTGCTCAAACGGATCCTGAAACTGCGGTCAATACCGCCAATATCGCCGAGAAGTATCCCGACATTGTTGCCGGGATCACAGGCGATATAGGGCATTTCCTGCCAGAGCTCGTACTCTGCTTAGGTATTGTCTGGGTCATCATGGCTGACTTGTTCGGCAAAGGCGATCGCAAGCGCGTTGGATACCATGCCTTGGGCGTCTTGGGTATCACTTTCTTGGCGCTCTTCGTCCAGGGATTCCCGACTCAAGAGGAGTCAAAAGCTCTTTTTCACGGGATGATCTTCCATGATGGCTTTGGCGTTTTCTTTAAGTTTCTAACGGTCATCGGTACGGCGATCTGTATTCCGATGTTCATGATGCACAAGGAGTTGAACAAAGAGAGGATGGGCGAATTCTACGGCCTTCTTCTTGGTGCCGTCTTGGGCATGTTCATCATGGCGACTGCCAAGAATCTTCTAATGTTCTTCATGGGAATCGAATTCGCCAGTTATACCTCCTACTTGCTTGCCGGCTATATGAAAGGCAACCGCAAGGCCGCGGAGGGCGGGGTCAAGTATGTCATCTATGGCTCTGTTGCTTCAGGCATCATGGTCTATGGCATGTCGATGATCTACGGGCTTACGGGCAGCCTCGATATTGGTGCGGTGACTGAGGCCCTCTTGGTGAAGGAAACTGCAAGCATCACTTTGGTGGTGACAGCATTGCTCACATTCAGTGGTTTTGCCTACAAGATTTCGGCTTTCCCCATGCAGTTCTGGGCTCCTGACGTCTATGAAGGTTCACCAATGCCTTTCACTGCTTTCTTGTCGGTCATTTCGAAGGCCGCTGGTTTCGCTGTGTTGATTCGCTTGGTGGCAGGCTTCGCTACGGGCAATGGCTACGCATTGAGCTTGCCCGGGGGAGAATCGATTTCTCTGGACTGGCCGAATATCTTGGGAGTTGTAGCCGTCATCACCATGTGCGTCGGTAACTTCTCAGCTCTTTGGCAGACCAACATCAAGCGTCTTCTGGCCTATTCAAGCATTGCCCATGCGGGTTATCTCTTGATGGGGGTGGCAGCTTTGGTGCCATTGGCAGGGCGGGGCAATTATGGCTGGGAAGCCGTGTTGTTTTACTTGCTGGTCTACCTGTTCATGAACTTGGGCGGATTTCTCATTGCTGGCATCGTGGCCAATAACGCCAAGGA
>WFTN01000535.1 GCA_015485455.1 Planctomycetota bacterium
GAAGAATCCAAAGAAGCCCAAGCCATGAGTGCCCAAGTCATCGACATCTTAGAGTTCTTCGATCAACAAGACCTCACGCCTCGGGGCAAGAAAGCCGAAGAGGAAAAATCTGTAGCCTACGACGCTCCCTGTCACCTCCACCATGCTCAAGGTTGCCAAAATGGCCCTCAAAGAGTGATCGCCAAGATTCCCCATATTCCCCTTGTGCCTTTGGAGGGCTTCGATTCTTGCTGCGGAGCCGCAGGGATCTACAACCTCACCCAAGGTGAAATGAGCGACAAAATTTTGGCAGGCAAACTTGATCAGCTAGAAAAATCAGGAGCACAGGTCTTACTCACTGGTAATCCCGGATGTTTGATGCAGTGGGAGAAGGGAATCAAAAGCCGAGGTTTGGACGTCGTGGTGCGCCATCCTGTCTACTACCTATAAGGCCGCATACCACTACTCGAACCAGATGCTCACTTCGTCCAAGGATTTGCGCTTAAGATCAGGGACCACGCAATCGTCCGTGGCGTAGCCGATAGGAAACAAGATGGTGGCCGCTTCTGTCTTTGGGCGTTTCAAAATATCACGCAGAAATGCCATGGGGCTGGGTGTGTGGGTCAAAGTGCAAAGCCCCATTTTGTGCAAAGCGGTGATAAACATGCCCGCAGCAATGCCAACGCTTTCTTGCACATAGTAGTGCTTCTTGTTGGAACCGTCGGGTTTTTGACCCATCCTTTGGGCAAAGAGAACCACGATCCATGGGACGGTCTCTAAATAAGGCTTTTCCCAGGTGGTTCCTAGAGGGGCCAGGTCTTGCAACCACTCCTCTTTCATTCGACCACCTTCATAAGAAATATACTCTTCCTTCTCTGCGGCGATGCGAATTTGACGTTTGATCTCCGGGTTTGAAATGGCAACAAAAGTCCAGGGTTGCATGTGGGCACCGGAAGGAGCGGTACTGGCGGCTTCAATAGCCAACTCAATGAGATTCTTCGGCACAGCCCTATCAGAGAAAAAACGCACACTACGTCGAGCGTTCATGTCCTCAAGAAAATCCTCACCTTCGGCCTTCATACGCTCAAGGTCATAGCAACGTGGTGAGAAGGGAATGAATTTCGATTCGTCTTGGTTCATGCCCCCTTCATACGATCTAAGCAGGAATTTTCCATAAGAAAACAGGGAGCCCGGGCATTCTTTATTGCCGGGCTCCCCTTGACCTATTTCTCTTTGAGTTTTCCATTGTTGATTTTGTGAATGGCCTGGAGAGCCGCTGTCTTCACTTCTGGATCGTCACTTGAAGTGTACTCAATCAAGATCGGCAAAGTTTCCAACTCCGCCATTGTGCCCAAAGACTGAATCGCCAAAACCCGAACCGGAGTTTCGTTTCCGGGTTTCGCCTGTTTGAGGAGGGCTGACACAGCCGAAGGAGCGTCCAAGGTGCTGTTATCTAGAAAGCGATCCCAATTTCTTTTCTGCTCTAAGTAGAATTGAACCCGATCCAGGCTTTTCTTCGCTGCATCCGCGACCCTCTCCACCGGATCACAGAGCATCTCAATCAGGACAGGAATGACCCGTTGATCGCCAAGAGTTGCCAATGCTTTGCAAAGATCTATCCGTGTCGTCAAGATAGGATCCTTCGCTAAAGGCAAGATCGCATCGAGAGCATCGCTGCCTTCCAGTCGCAAGAGTGCTGCCAGACTCGCTCGGCGCACATTTTCATGCTTGTTTGCAATGAGCTTTCGAATATCGGGGACAAAACTTCGGAGACCCAATTCAGAAACCCTGTTGGTGACGCTGACAAGCAGCCAGTCCTCTTTCTCAGCAAAAAGTTCGTGATAGGCCAACTCTATCTCACCTTCGACTGGATAATGAGAGCCAATAAGAACGGCCCTTTTCTCTTGTGCTCCCAAGTTCCTGAGAACATGGATGACAAACTCCCGCCCCCGAGGCAGCAACTCAAAGCCACGATTGCCCAGAAGTTTAGTGAACTGCAAACGATAGGAGGGATCAACCAACAGAATCTTGTCGGCGATGAGTTGAAAGAACTCTGAGGGCAACTCCTCCCACATGGCATCGCTTCCTGGGTTGCCTTCCTGGGTAG
>WFTN01000536.1 GCA_015485455.1 Planctomycetota bacterium
CTTGATTGTGGTGTGAAATCCCGTCTTTTGCAAAGTTGGCGGCCGCCCTTTCTGCAGCACAGACCACAAACGAGATAGAGATAGAGTCTTGAGTTGATTTAAGTCACGACGATCAAGCGCTTGGAAGATCTGCCGATCCGTTAGCTTTGCGAGTTTCTCCCGGGAAGGCCCCCCAACCCGGGATGGTTGGGCAAATCCGTTGGACACCAATCCAAACAGAAATAAAATGAACGCGAGTTTTCTCATCACTTCTCAGTCAAGAATCAAAATTGTCAGCAACGATCTCTTCCAACAATAACCCAACAGCAGGCACAAGCGAACGGAAGTCTTTGTTTGATACGAAATTGTGCTGATCTTAATGAGTTGCGGTTAGCAAACTGGGTATTCACCCAAGCTCTTTCTTGAAATACACTTAGCACTCCCTCTGGTCATTGTGTATTCTGAGGGTTTTCGGAGGTCATATCGCCCATGCAACTTGAAGAACTACTGAAGACGCGACAAGGACATGTTCGTCAGGTGACCGTAGACGTTCCGGTCCATACGGCCATTAGAATCATGTCGGAGCATAAGATCGGCTCCCTCATGGTTGTCCAACCTGATGGCGAGATTTACGGCATTATCACGGAAAGAGACTGCCTACATGTGGTGGCGGAGCATCCAGACAAGCTCAAGACCATGACAGTTTCAGAAATCGCCAGCACCGATTTGGTCGTAGCTGAGCTTCACGACGATTTGCGTTACGTCATGAATGTGATGCGAGAGAAGAACTGCCGTCACGTCCCCATTGTCGACTCCGGCAAACTTAAGGGAATGATTTCCATACGTGATGTTGCCCTCGGGCGCCTTGACGAAGCACGGACAGAACTCAAATTCCTGCGCAGCTACATCAACGGCCCGGGAGCATAGAGAGCAGTTGCAGCGAACCAGTCGTGCATTAAGCTCAGTAAGTTAGGAGCCCAAGCGATGTTGTTGTTAGTCGCCTAAAGCTCGCCGCAAAAGGTCGCCCAAGTTGGTGCCACCACCATGGTTTTCGTCCTTGCCCACAATTTCATCAAGCAAGGAGTCTTCGGCTTCATCCGTCGTCCCGATAACACTGCCCCGTCGATCTAAGCGAGACAGAGAAATTCGCTCTTGTTCTCGGTCGATGCTTTGGACCCGGACTTTGAGTTCTTGGCCGATTTTGGCCACGTCACTCACCGGGCGTCCTCGCTCAAGCCCCAATTGAGAAATATGGACCAGGCCTTCGATGCCTTCCATGATCTGGACAAAGGCACCAAATGTTGCGGTTCGTGTGACCTGACCACTGACCACAGATTCAGGAGGGAAACGTTCGGCTACTTCATCCCAAGGATCTGGCAGAAGCTGCTTGATACCCAAGCCGATGCGCTTGCCACCTTCGGTGATTTCGAGGATCTTAACTTGAACGTCTTGACCAACGGTCAAAACGTCATTGGCGTCCTGAACGCGGGTTCGTGAGATGTTGGAAACATGAAGAAGACCTTCAACTCCTGGGCGAATCTCAACGAAAGCACCAAAAGATTCAATCTTGGTAATCTTGCCGTTGACAACCTGCCCCGGGCCGATTCCTTGACGAGCATCAGCGGATTGGGCCTCAGCCTGTTGCTTCAAGATTTCTCGGCGGGATAGAAGGATTCGCTTGCGGCCACGATCTAACTCAAGGACTTCGGCATTCAGAGTTTGACCGATGAACTGAGACAGGTCTTCAACGTGCTGGAGAGCCACATGAGAAGCAGGCATGAACGCCGCCAGAGGACCAACCTTGAGCTCCAGGCCCCCTGTATTTTGCCCAACGACCTTGGCTTTCACCATGTTGCCGACTTCCATGTCTCGCCAAGAAGACTCCTCGCGGGCTGCGCCCCGGCTGAGCAAGATGAGATCGTCATCTTCTCCGACAATGCTGAATTCCAAGACTTCACCCACAGCAGGTAGAGTGTCGAACTCCCGGGCACCGATGACTCCTTGCTGTCTTGGACCAAGCTCAACAAAGATGTCTTTGCCCGCCACCCCAACGATTGTGCCTTTGACAAATTTCTTGCCACCGTCTTCGCTATCGTTGCTCTGGGAAGGTTTCGTCTCGCCTAAATCCGCGAGGGAGGCTTCGATCTGGGAATCAATGCTATCTTCTGGTTTGTCTTCAGAACTCATCTTTTTCGCTCAAAATCTCGATTTAGGGACTCAACACGATCAAATAACGGGTCTCATCGTATCAGCAACCCCAGATTTGAACCATGTGGAATCTAGGGAATTCCGGAAGAGCCGAAAGCGGGGCCAGCCCGACTGATTCATGAGATCGTGGTCGATGTGTGAGAAAATGCCCCGCAAAGAAAGCTCAGCACAACAGTTCTTAAGTCTTCTTTTCAAAACACAACACGGCCAGGGGTGGCAGAGTGTTCGTAATCATAACCAGGATTGCGACCTCACGTGGGTCATCTGTGAGATCTTCTTCTAGTTAATACGACCACGTGGTCGTGAGGGGCGACTGATGCAGAGTACGGGCGCTATGTCACCCCTGGCGGCCGCGAGATCGTGAATTATTCGGGCTAAGGTGAAATTAACGAGACTTGGTCTCTTTGAGCCACCGTTTGACTCGCTCCTGAAGGGCTGGTACGTCCATCCCCCAGACCTCAGTCACAGCGTGCTCAAAATTCTTTCCTTCACCAATCTTGTGGAGGAATTCCTCTCGCTTGCCCACCGCTGCTTCCAGTAAATAGGCGGCAAAGACGTAACTGTCGAGGAGGTCATCAGTCACCATCTGATTGACACTGAGAGACAGCAAGCGACGGTACTTGGGAGGGGTATTCCTTAATCGCCTCCTTGCTAAGCGAAGCCAATCTTTGGTTTTCTTCAGGATCGTAGCCTCATCTCGGTCGCTACCTTGACGACCATAACGAGATGGGCGCACATACCAGGTGGAACGTTCCCCTGTGAGCTTGTGAGAAAGATAAAGCCCAAAACCCTCAAACAAAGCAGCATTCTTGGTCGAGATATTCCAACCTTGTCGCAGGAGCATGGCCACCGTTTGCCTAGCCACCCACTCCCGGCGCATCTTCTTTGACTCTGACCAGATGACCACCTTGGAAGACCCGGAGAGCCAACAACTCGACAAAGATTCGGCGAATCTTCTGTTCTGGTCGCTGATGCCTGGGTAAAAGTGAAAGAAACGCTTCGCTTCTTCTCGGGAGTCCAGAAGGTAAATAGTAAATCCCTGAAATGGTTCCACGCTGTTGCGCATGGACATTCTGACGTAGTTAATGGCGGCCCGAGCCAGTTGACAACTGGATTTTAGCTCTTCTTTCGACACCGTGCCTACCACCCGGACGCCGGGCAGAAATTGTGCTTCAGTCCACTTGAGTGCGGCTTCTTTTTCTGGTTTCGTCAAGGGAACCGCGGCCGGCTCTCCGGCTCCATCCAAGAGTAACTTGGCATGGTTTGCCAGTCGCTTCCGATACGCTTTGGTGGGAACGCTCTCCTTCAGTTTCCACGAGCGACCGACCAGTCTTTCGCCCAAGAGGATGCGAAGCCCTTCATGCTTAGGACTTAGCACCTGCATCGATTCTGTCAGCCGTCGCAGTTCCATGGCATGGATGGGCGGCTTCAGTTCTTGAAGCTTGACAGCGAGATGGGTGCAGTAGTGATTGAGAAGAGCGGTGGATCTTTCCTTCCACTGCTTTTTCATCTCAGGATTGCTGCGGATAGGGCGACGAAAACCGCGAACACGTACCCATTTTTTCTTGCCGAGTCTTTGCCATCCAGATTCTCGCCGGGCGTATTGATGGTCTTGATCGAATTTGAGAAGCACCTCGAGGGTGCGGTTTTTCTCACGGAATAAGCCGTTTCGATGGCACCATCGAGCCAATTCCTCCATCATCTCCACCTGCTCCTTGGCCAAGGGCAAGATGCGGGGATCTGGGGTTTGAACGAGGAGCTGGGCCTGGAGGCCTCTGACCAGGAGAAACCCCAGCAAGAGGACAAAGAAATGACGACTTTTGGGCATTTGTTCGCTCATGGGAGGAGCGATTAGAACGAATTCAGGTTCATTTGGCCAGGGACAGACAAAAGAAGGGCCCAGCCGATAGGTTTCGGGTGAGCCCAAGTTGTTCGTTTTCGATCGTTTGCCAGTTTATTCGAATTCTTGGCGCGTCGTCACAACACGGTCAACAAAGCCATAATCCACGGATTCCTGGGCAGACAACCAAAAATCCCGGCTGACGCTTTCGTTCACTTCTTCCAAGGTTTTGCCGCTGGCTTCAGCCACAATCTCATTGTATTGGATCTTCAAACGATCGATTTCTTTGGAAACAATCTCAAGATCGCTGGCTTGCCCCATGGTTCGCATGGATGGCTGATGAAGCAAAAAGCGCCCTGTAGGTGTCACAAAACGTGAGCCTTTGTCGCCGCCCAAGAAAATCATGACACCGGCAGAAGCACAAAGTCCCATGACGATTGTACGGACAGGGCATTTGACAAAACGCATGGCATCGTAGATCGCGAATCCAGAATCTGCTGACCCACC
>WFTN01000537.1 GCA_015485455.1 Planctomycetota bacterium
GCCAAACGGAGGAGATTGGATTCGACTTTGTCGAGTTTGAGTTCGGTTTCGTGACGGCGGGCTCGGAATCTGGAGATTCCCGCTGCTTCTTCGAAGACTTTCCGACGCTCGAGGGGATTGGAGGCCAAAACGCTATCGATCTTGCCCTGCTCCATGAAGGAATATCCTCCAGGACCAAGACCTGTCCCCATGAACAACTCACGAATGTCCTTCAGTCGACGATTCACCCCGTTGATGAGGTATTCGCTTTCGCCACTGCGGTAAAGCCGACGGCTGACCTCGACTTCTTTGCTGTCAATGGGAAGAGTGCCATCGCTGTTATCGAAACGCAACGTCACCTCTGCCAAGTCCATGGCAGACCGACTGGCACTACCGTTGAAGATGACATCAGTCATGTCACGGCCACGAAGTGACTTAGCTCGTTGCTCACCCAAGACCCATTTGACGGCGTCGAGGGTATTGCTCTTGCCGCAACCATTAGGTCCTACGATGGCGGTGACGCCGTCAACAAGATCGAATACGGTTCGTTCAGCAAACGACTTGAAGCCGAACATTTCCAATGCTGTGAGTCTCAAACCGAACTCTCCTGTTGATTCAGTGTCCAGATAATAATGCTCACTGGTGACACTCCATCATTTGTTGTTTATTTCAGGTATCAGACCCTTCAGGTCCGGAATCAGAGCCTCTGCACGGGCTCTCAGGCTCAATTGCTCGATCAAGGCCTCGAATTGTACGGGCGTCAGATCAGGACGGATACGAAGGAAAATGTGGGAGAATTGTCTCTTTTCTGTATCGCCCCGGCCACGGGACGCTTCAACACGAATGTAGTGGATGCCATGAGCGCCGACAAAAGGGCCGATAGCGATGTTCTTAGGGGCTGAGAAAACCCGCGTTCCCAACCATGGCTCCAGTTCCCGTCGTCCCACCCAAGGACGTTTCCCTGCCAAATAGGGGGCGCCAATCGCTTCGGCTGCTTGGCGAAACGTCTTTCCCTTGGCCAATGCCTTGTCCACCACAACAGCCTTTATCCTCAAGGCTCGGAATTCCTCCACATGGTGAGTCAAAGATGCAACCAAAGGCAAGAAGACCCGGGCGATGACATAGCGTTTCAAGGACGTCCCCGGCAGAGGAAAGTCGTCGTAGCGCAGCTTCACAAACTTCAAGACGTCATTGAAGACTTCTTGACCTACCGCCACGCCATTGATCCGCAAGGCAGGGTTGGTGCTGCCTTTGAGGATTTCGAAAACGGGGGGAGTTGGAGCACCGACAAAATCATCTTGGGACAGTTGAATCATCGTGGGTTTAGTGGCGTCAATCTCGATTTTCTTGCTCAGCGTTCCCAGAACTTCATGGTGCACCACCAATTCGACTTGCCCAGGATTCAAACCGCGAATTTCGAATGAACCATTCTTGTCCGTGATCAAACTGGGGCGCCATCCCGGCCGGTGGATCATCGCCTTGATGAATGGAAAGCTCTTTTCCACCAATTCCAATCGTCCGGTCTTGGGCAGATCAATCTGCAAGTTAACGTTCGGCCCCACTTCGAACTCTCGCTGTGCCCCGGCATCATTCCTTATCAAAAATCGATAAGATCGTGGATCTTTGTTGTGGACATGAACACGCCCACCAGGTCTCAAGAACACAACGCGGTGCTCGAAGGCCATGTCCTTCAGAGTTAAGGGAACCACCCCTGGGCGCTTAGCACCGATCTCTAAACCATTGAGCCAAACAGCGCAATTCCCTATACCCCCGGAATCTTCATCAACCAACAAAGATGTATCGAGGATTTTCTTGCCAATGAGCATCCGCTCCAAAAGTACATCGGTTCCACGAGATCCTGGGGGCCAAAGGACTTCTCTTTGGGCATAGGACTTCCCAGTCCATGTGATCTTCCCGACCAAAGACGGGCCATTAAATTTCGCAGGCTCACTGTTAGGCGTCTGAGCCTCAAGTGAGACCAGAAAGCTCAAGGACAGCAACAGGGTGAGAAAAATTCGATTCATGTTCTTACTCAAAAAGCTGTTCTTGAAATTCGAAAATCTCTGCACGTTCCTCCAACTCAACATAAGCAAGGTCGGTAGAATCGAAGAGTTGTCTCAGCCATTCGGCATTCGCGATATCATCTGCTCCCCGGGTTGGAATCGGCAAACCTCGGCCAAATTTACGGAGAAAGGTTCCTCTTAGGACCGGTTCATTCTCGGCCCCAAAAACGGGGGTTGTAAGAGGCAGGGACGGCAAACCGATGAGGGACTGGGCCAAAGCAGCAGTGAGCTCGGCGTGACCTAACTGCATGGCCAAAGCATCCGTGGCACTGAGAAGGCGGGCGCGGACCTTCCGGTCAGTAACACCACCAAGACTCATCTCCAGGCGTATTTGTTCGTGTTCTTCACCTGCCATGTACTCGACATAAGAGAAGATTCTGGCCAAGACACTGGGGCCTTCACTTTCGCTGATGATGCCTCGCCCAACCAAGAATTTGATCCCCTGAGCCAAACCCCAAAGCTGAATCTGAGCCCCTTGACCCGTCCCTTCGATCGCCAATTCCGATCCGGATGCCAATCGAGCCACCAGCCCCTTGAGAGTCTCAGGGGCCGACCTTCGCAGGAACCAATACTTCTCAAAAATAGCATCGATGGCCAATCGCAATGGCCCACCCAAAGCCTGTGTTATTTCGTCCACGTTCCGCACGTCTGCCAGGGCTAATGCGTAGGGCACATTGATAG
>WFTN01000538.1 GCA_015485455.1 Planctomycetota bacterium
ACATCGCCCGGGAAGTTATGGACCAGATAGCCACCAAGCTCGATGGTGAAGGCCAAGAAGTGAAAGATGAGTTTCAGGCCATCAAGAAAGTGCTGAATGAAGAGTTGGAGGCCAAGAAGATTTTGGCTGATGTCAAGAGGCTCCGCCGGGAAGCCGCAACTTCGACAACTGTCGGGCACTGGGTGCGCATCAAGAAACAATTGAGCCAATTCGTTCAGCGCTATCGCGGTACCCGAACATACTTGATGAACAGTGACGGCACCTCTGCCCTCGAATAGAGGCAATGCCAAAGCATTTAAGACAAAGACTACTGGACACTTTCGAAGTTTGTACCCCGCCATTAGCGGGATGCTTCGGCACCAAGGAGACTCAATGAAAGCAGAAATCGACCAAGCTCTCGCCGTGATTGCGGAGAAGACCAACAACTTCCGTCCAGACGTGGCGATCATCTTTGGGACAGGGCTTTCAAGCTTGGCCAACGAGCTCACAGATGCCATTACAGTGCCCTACGGCGACATCCCCCACTTCGCCAAATCCACCGTGGAATCCCACGCTGGTGAACTTGTTTGTGGCATTTTGTGCGGCAAGAAGGTTGTCGCAATGAAAGGGCGCTTCCACTTCTACGAAGGCTATGATCTTCAGCAAGTGACATTTCCGGTTCGAGTCATGCATGCCATGGGCGCGGAACTACTCTTGGTGTCAAATGCCTGCGGTGGTATGAACCCAAAATTCGACGTTGGCGATATTTGTATCTTGGAAGATCACATCAATTTCTTGGGGGGCAACCCACTCATAGGTGTCAATGACGACACCTTAGGTCCCCGTTTTCCTGATATGAGTGCCCCCTATGACAAAGAAGTATCGACCCTTGCAGAAAATGTTGCTTTGAAGGCTGGCATTCGTATGCACCGCGCCGTTTACGTGGCTGTCCCGGGCCCTTGCTTGGAAACTCGTGCTGAGTATCGCTTCTTGAAAGCTCTTGGTGCTGATTTAGTGGGGATGAGCACCGTTCCCGAAGTTATTGTGGCCAACCATGAGTCGATGAAGGTCTGTGCTTTTTCCATTATCACCGACTCCTGCCTCCCTGATGCTCTCCATCCCGTGGCACTGGCAGATATCTTGGCCGTAGCAGCCACAGCTGAGCCCAAGCTAAACACCATAGTCAAAGGATTGCTCGAGGAGCTGAGCTAATCATGGGAAGGCGGGTTTGTGTCATGCTCTCTGGCTCAGGCCGGAGTCTGGCAAACATCTTAGACCACATAAAAAGTGGAGCCCTCGACTGCCAAGTCGTGGGTGTCATCTCTTCCCTCAAGAAAGCTCGGGGGGTAGAGATCGCCCGGTCTGCGGGGATTCCCGTCGAGATCATACGTCGACGAGATTTTGGTTCTGTCGAAGAATTTAGCGCTCAGAACACCCAGGCCATTGAGAGATTAGCTGCTGACTTGGTGGTTATGGCTGGGTATTTGTCATTTTATCAACTGCCAGACTCTTTGGTGGGAAAAGTAATCAACATCCACCCCAGCCTCCTGCCGCTATTCGGGGGGCAGGGCTATTTCGGACACCATGTCCACGAAGCGGCGTTAAAAGCCGGTGTCCGTGTCTCCGGGTGCACCGTGCATTTCGTTGACAACGTCTATGACAATGGCCCATATGTCCTGCAAATCCCAGTGCCCGTCTTGCCCGAAGATGACGAAGACACCTTGGCTTGCCGTGTGTTTGCCGAGGAGTGCCGTGCCCTTCCTTTGGCAATCTCTTGGATTCTGGATGGAAAAGCGAAGTATTCACAGGGGCAGGTCAAGTTCGCCGCAGGAACGACTCCTTGAACGACGAACCAAGGCCAGATGTCGAATTCTTTCGGTAAAACCATCAAGCCTGAAGGAATCACACTTGCGAACAGGGAAGCCCCCAATCCTGGGCCTCTTCGAAACGGAGAAGCAAGCTCTCCGCCTGAGCATAATGGGTGACCTCTTCCGCCCGATCCAATTCTAAGCGGGATGCCAATAGAAGGTCCAAAGCGGGGGAAACACAGGCTCTGAGTTCCGGAAGCAAGACCCGATCGCTCCAGTGCAAATAGAGTCTCAATTCTTGGCACAAAGCTGCTGAAGCCCAAAGAAAAGCAGTATGGGTGCCGATCTGCTCAGAGTTTGCCGCCCTACGCATACCTTCCAAACGATCCCGAATCCGATCTTGGTGCACAACAAACTTGCCCCACCACAAACTGATTCGCCGATTTCCCGCTTCTTCGCACAAAAATAGGACAGACTCGATGCGAAGAAAGTGGAAATTCTCAACGAAGGAACCGACAAACTCCTGGATTCGCTCCTGATCCCCGGAACAATCGTGAGGTTTTTGGCTCTGGCCGATCCAACCCCGCAGAAATCTCTGGAATCGACCCATTAAGTCAATTTCGATTTCGAGGATTGTGGCTGTCCGTCGTAAGGGAGCTGTCAGTTCGTTTTTTTGTTTGGTTGAAGACATGATCTCTCTGGTACGTTGGTACGTTGGCTTTGATTTTGCCTGCCTTTCCATTTTGCGGGAGGCAAGTGAACACAATCAAAGTTCCATCTGCGTGTAAGTTGCGTTTGAATTGTGCGTGAAAGCTTGGTGAACTCTCCCGTACCTTCCCCCTATCGTCCCCAGAAGAGACGGAAATGATCGAAAAAGGACGGACTTTTGGAAAAGACGAGGAAATGCGGTCAAACTGGGAACAAGAGGTTGGGTTTGAGGGGGAGAAATCGCGATAAAGGTATCAACGTCAGTAGTTTCGACGATTCGGCAAGAGCGACAGGAATTTGCGGGTTGAACCCCCAATAGGGACAGAAGATGACTTTGAATCGAATGCAAGAATCTCAGGAAACAGGTTTGGCACGCAGCGCGTGGATCGCCATCGTGGCGGTAGTCGGAATTTCCGCTTTCTTCATCATACGAAGCCTGGGCACAAGCCTGAGAGAATCCGCCTTAGAAGAGCTACGCAACGAAGACTTTGCGGCGGCCAAAGACAGTTTTGATCGCATGATTCAGGCTGACCCCAAAGACATGGAAGCCCGCTACTACCGGGGTTACTGCGAACAGCGCCGGCGGAACAGTCAAAAAGCTCTGGCCGACTACGTCAAAGTTCGCTCTGACTCGACCTGGGGGGAGCAAGCACTCTATCGCACCATCGAGACCTATCTGGATGACGAACGCAGCAAGGATGCGGAATCAGAGATAGAATCGGCCATGGGCGATCGATTCGATCAGTCCACTTTGGCCCAAGAAATCGCTGCCCGCTTCCATATGTGGAAATGCAATCAGAATCTCACCCGCGCCACTCAGCTCTTGGCCCCGATCATCGGAGACGGGCCCGCCGTCAGGTACGGAAATTACGCCCGTCGCGTGGTGTTGGCAGATTCAAAGATCTATGCTGCCAGCTTAGATAAAATGCTTGCTCGCCTGCAACGGGAGCACGCTTTCAAGAAAATCGCCGTCCTTACGAATATCATCGAGAGAGCTCATGAACACTTAGTAACTGCCAATATCGCATTCCTGAAGGCTTGTTCAAACTTTGAGGCTGATCCAACCCAGTCGGCGCCAGTCCTATCCCACATCCTCTTAGCTGACATCTACGAAGTCAGAAGACGACAATCTGATTTTGAGGTTCATCTTCGCGCGGTCTTGGAGACCCAGAAATCGCAGCTTCTTGGAGAAGTCACCCGAGAGACCCTTCTTCCGGTTCAGCAAAGGCGAGCGCGGCTTCGCTTGGCGGAATCCAAACTCAAGTTAGGGGCCTACGAAGAATCCATCGCCTTGATACTTGAGACGAAATCAGACTCCAAAGGGCACCGCCCTTACGTCTACGAAAGGGTCTTAGCAGAGGCGCACCGAGGTTTGGGAAATGACGAAAAGGCATTAGAAATTGCGAACTATTGGCTCAATATTCAACCCAAGTATCCGACAGTCAACTTTATCAAAGGCGCCAGCCTCTTTAAGAACGGTGACTACGATGCGGCTTACCCATTCTTAGAAGTCGCCGTTGGCAAGCGCTATAGAGGCCGCGAGTTTGTTCCGACTTATGTCTCCTGCCTGTTAAAATTGGGCAAGTTTGATCGGGCGAACTCCGTATTGGACAAAGTCATCGAAGCCCGACCTAGGGACTGGGAGGCGGTTCTTCTGAAAACTCAAGCTATGGAGGGCATGGGCTGGATTGAAGATGCCCGAGCCTATCTGAACAAGCAACTCGGTTCTAAGTTCAAAGTGGTCGGAAGCGAGGCGAACAAAGAACTGCGGAAGTTCATGGAAGCCTTCGTGGCGCGCAACGACCTGCTGCCAAAAACCCTCAATACGGCTCAAGTTCTCTTTGAGGAAGATCGCAACGACTTCGACATCGGCAGACGCTATTTAGACCTCTTGATCGATGCTGGGGGCGTTGAAAAGGCTCGGAGCTTGGCTGTGGACCTATTCAAGCGTTGCCCCAAACAAGATGCAGCCCGTTTCAATGTGATGATGAGTACGGGGCGAGCTTTCGAACACTTACGAAAGAACGATTTGGCAATCGTCTCCTTCAAAGAAGCTGTGCGAGAGCGACCTTATGCCGTGTCTGCCCACATCGGAGTAGCGCGCAATGAGGTGATTGGCGGCAAGATTGCCGAAGCTGCCCGGTTTCTCGACCACGCTGCGGCCCTCGACCCGGAACTTGCAGAACTCCACCGCATCCGCTTCGACATTCTATTGGCTGAGAACCGGCAGGACGCCGCCCTTAAGGAGGCCCAGATTTGGATCAAGAAAGGTGGTCGCGACCGTGCCACTCTTCACCGGGTCACCGAACTGCTCCTGCTCCAAGGGCAAAAGGAATTCGCCAAAGCCACAATTTCCATGATTGAGAAACTTGGAGTCGGCACTTCTGAAGAGAACGTCGATTTGGCACTTCTTCAGCTCAAAGCAGGCATGGAAAACAAAGCGTTAGAGAGATTAGATAAGTCCGTCACCACCTTCGGTTTCGGAGTTTCCCACTTGATTGATCTTTCCAAACAACTCGCAGAAGCTGGGCGAAACGATCTGGTCATTCGATTCTTAGCGGCACGGGTTTTTGAAGACAAAGAAATCGATTCCGAAGCAGTCTCCATTCTCGCTGCGGCTTATCGAAAGACCAACGACACAGAGAACTTCCTTAATTTGTTAGCCCGGCTTCGACGTCGTGGAAGAAACTACGAGAGTTTCTCTTGGGCGGCTGAGTTCTGCAATAGCCACAAAGCCTTCCCGGAGATACTGAGCATCGTTGACGCAGCGATCCTAGAATCAGCTGCCACACCCGAGATTATCGAACTGGGCATCACCACCGCCCTCAAGCTTGGCGAACGAAAGGCGGCGGGGCAATTCAATGCTGAGCTCATCAAGCTCCCATCGGTTCCTCCTGGCATGAAGAACCGCATGCGCGCATTGCTGCAAGACGCAGATGGGAACTTCTTGCAATCAGTGGAAATTCTTCAAACCACCTTGGCGAAAGTCCCCGCTCAATACAGAACTGCAGTCTGGACTCAACTCATCGAAATGCTGGCAGAAAAGAAGCAGTTCGAATTCATGAAGAAGTCTGTTTCGATTGCCGTGGCCAAACAAGAAGTCCCCGCGGGGTACTCGGCTCATGTGGCGAGGCTCTTGGTAGCAGCAGCCGATCCCTCAGCTAAGGAGGCGGTGTTGGCAGCCACTCAAGTAGCTCCAGATGCTGCGAATGCCTGGTACGACCGTGGTGTCGTTGCCCTCGCCGAAGGTGACTACAAAGAAGCTCTCAAACACATCAAGAAATCTTGGGATCTACGGCCTGAGAAGCTTCCCACTTATGCTCTCGCTGTGATTTCAGCCGCAACCGATCACCGGGGTATGCTCAACCGTGTGCTGAGGAAAAAGAGTGGACGTTACCCCCCTTACGTTTCCAGTGAGACGCCTATCATGGCAAACATGCTCCGGGCACTCTTGTCCGGGAACATCTCTGGAGCAAAAAAACTCGCCAGCACACTCAGATTCCCCAGCACCGCCGAGCGCGACGCCCTTCTCATACTCATTTCCACACCGACAAAAACAACAGGTGAAAGACGAGAGTTTGTCAGTCAACTGGCGCGCTTTTTTGTCTTTGCTGGGGAAAAGCACACCCTCAGATATGCTGCGGCCGCCGCCAAACAGATAGAGGAGATTTTGCCCAATCGCAATCGAGAGATCAGCCTGTTGAGGGCCCGTGCGCTCATGGGATCGCCCGCCACCTACCTCAAGGGAATTTCGATCGTCAAAGACATTCTCGACTCATCTAACATGACCGACGAAGCTGGCCTATCGATCTATGCCCAGGGCTACTTGCAAACCAAAGACTACGGTGACTTAGAAACACTCGTCAAGTTTATCTTGAAGCGTCCTGGATTCAGTGATTCCTTCAAAATGGACTTAGCTCGCTCGCTGAGCCAAGACGGTCTCTACGAACAAGCAGCATTCTTGCTTCACACTTGCCAACAAGAATCCTTTGCCCTTGCACGGCAGGAAGCCCGGGCACTCTTCAAGTCTGGTCATAAAGACCGTGCTGCCGAGTTGATTAGGAGCCGTGTTCCCAAGAAGAAACGTGCCTTCGACTACAGTCAAATCGTCGGAACATTCATGCTGGAGCGCAATCCCAACTCCCAAGAAGGATATGAATTGTTGAAACAAGCTGTATATCGCTACCAAGCTGTTGACGATGAAGTCCAATTGACGTTTGCCAAATATGCTTACCATCGGGGGGCCAACGCAGAAGCAAGAAAGAACGTCACGGCTTATTTGGATCGCCAACCAGCTTCAGCAAAACGTGTGAGCCGTGCCTTGCAGATGATTCAAACCTTGGACCAACCTGATGCTACATTCTTAGGAAAGCTTGAAGATCGTCGATTCCTGCTCGACCCAAGAGGCTACCTGGAAAGACCATAGTCGACCAAGGGGAGCTCCCCGTTGGCCTCGACTGTGGCGTCGAAGACGGAGCGCATCGTGCCAAATTCGAAGTCCGCCAATAGCCTGCGAAACTTCGCTTCGTTGGTCTTTAGGTTGACGTAGTGCCGGAAACGGCCCAAACGTCCAGTTCGGTCATAAAGCTTCGGCTGGTCCGGATCAAGCTCCCAAGGATGCAAATAGAAGACAAACGGGCGAGTACCCTGGCTCTTCTTCAGTGACCTTTGGATCAAACCATAGGGAAACAGGCGAAACCAACCGCCCCCACAGAAAGCGAGCTTCTTACCCAGTAGACTGCCCACCGTCATGGGGAACTCACTTAGTTCACCGCCATTGGGAAGCTGGATGCGATGAAGACCCTCCGGGGCATGAGGAATGCCATATTCCGGATGTTGCACTGGAAAAATGCTGGAATCATGGGTGAAGCCAGCCTCAAACAAAATATCCAAAGCCCAGAGTGTTTTGGCGGTCACACTGAAACAGGGCGCTCGATAACAGGTCGGAGTTGCCCCCAGGATCTCTCCTAAGACACCCTGAGACCGAGCGATGTCTTCCGAGAATTCCTTTTCATCAAGCTTCCAAATGGGCTGATGATTGAAACCATGGCTGCCAACCTCATGGCCTTCATCTGCCAGGCGCTTGATTGCCTTTGGAATCCGCTCCGCCACCCACCCCAGGACAAAGAATGTGGCTTTCACGCCCACGTCATCCAAGAGCTGGCAGCATTTCTCAAGATTGCGATCAATGCGAAGCTCGAAGTTCGACCATTCACCTGGGTGCAGCCGATCTTGAAAGACACCGACTTGAAAGTAATCTTCCACGTCGATGGTCATGGCGTTTTTTGCAGACGCACCTAAGGCGCGGATCGGCAATGTAGATTGAACAGAAGGAATGACTCGCTCCTACTTCGCGCCGCGCCCAGTCAGGCAGCGGACCGTCAAGAAGATGATAATGATATCGGTCATCAAACACATCTTTTTGATGTAAAGAAGATCGTAGGCGAGCTTCTTTCGGACATCGCGGAGAGTCGAGTCGTAGCTGTGGTAGACCTGAGCCAAGCCAGTGATACCCGGTTTCACATCCAGGCGGTGGCTGTAGTCTGGGATTTGACGCTTGAATTGCTCAACGAATACAGGACGTTCTGGTCGGGGCCCCACCAAACTCATATTGCCGATAAGAACATTGATGAGCTGAGGCATTTCGTCCAAATGGCTCAAACGCATGAACCGACCAAAACGTGTGACCCGGGGATCGTTGTCTTGGGCCCAAATCGGGCCAGTGGACGATTCTGCATCTTGAATCATGGTTCGTAGCTTGAGGATCTTAAAGCAAACGCCCCCCTGGCCAACTCTCTCCTGTTGGAAGAAGACCGGACCACGGGATGTCATCTTGATGATGACGCACATGAGAGCCAACAGAGGCAGAAGAACGATCAGACCAACCAGCGCAAGCAGGCGGTCCACAGCACCCTTAAGCGTTCCATAACGCTTCCTTGGTGCAATCGTCGCTGTCCCTAAGGTCAGGATCATGTTCATCCAATCAGCACCCAAAGGTGCAATATCTCTTGCGGCCACCCTGAATGACGTGACACAGCATCATCATGATACAGGCACAAGTCGTTAGACTACGATCTCTTTGAAAAAAAGAGACCCGTCAGAGTCATAGGCGTCTAAATTGGCTCATTGGCAACGAAAAGTCCTTCCCGGCAAGAAATTCCACCTGGAAGTGCCGCCAGTATACTCTTGCCGCTATGTCCATCAACTGAAAAGACGTAAAATCTTGATTCGAGACGACTTTTCTTACCTATAGATAGAAAACAACTTAGGATGGGTTACACATGGTTCTCGAATAATAACCCCAAATTATTTTCATGCTCCAGGTTGTGATAACTCGCCTTGCACCCCGTCTTATCGTCCATTTTGCCTCGAAAGCCCATGAGGAAATCACTCCTGATCGTCGTTTTTTATATACAACACAACATAATAGGTAAGAAAGAAAGCTCAGCGCAGTCGCGTAGCGGTGTTTGCGGGCAATCGCTGCCTCAGATCGTAAATGCGAACACTCCACAAATCGAGACTCCGATCACCCGAGAATTCCCAGTAATTGTAGTGGGCCTTCAGGTCATCGTAGAAAGCAGCCCAAGTCTTGAAACTCGCACGTTTTCGTCGGCTCACTTCTGGAGGGCGACTCCCTTCTTCTGGTCGAACAAAATTACCATAAGAAGATTCACTGCAAACGACGAAATCAACCGGGCGATTAGGAAGGACACCCAAGCGAACACGCAATGGGAGGCTCAGTTGACTGCGATCCAAATTGGCAGCCCCGCGATAGCACTCCACAGGTGGCAAGTCCTGAAGGCCAGGAACTTGTTCTCGAAGACGCCCCACGGATGGCAATGGAAAACGATCCCACAAATCGTTGAAACCGAATGCCGCCGAAGACACTTTCTCACTCTTCTCCGTCTGCCATGGACTCAGCATGATGAGATTGTCGAAACGCTTAAACTTCGAGGACGGTGCCGCTGCCATGCTCAAAGAGAGCTTCTTTGCCTGGGTCCTCCACCAAATCAAACGGTGCTCATGATGGGCCGCTCCCAGGCGCAATGCCTTTACTTCGTTAGCCGAGGCCCGCGCCAGCCTCTCACGGTTGTCAGCTAAGTAGCGCTCAGAAAGAGCCAACTCAAAGGAGATGCGAGTTTGCAGCCATTCTTGCCGAGGACGGGAAGAAATAAGCGGTAGAACTTCGGCCACATTGAGAATCGTTGCCCCCTCGTCCAAATTTTCTTCCATCCATCGCAGTGCCAATGACTGAGGAGGCTCCCTTTTCACCCGGCGAAATTGAGTCGCAATGGCATCCGCAGGAGTTCCACCCAAGGGGATGACAAGCGGCACCAAAAACAGGCCCATGATCAGCCCTTGTTTCTTGCCTGTGAGACGGGCAAGCGTGGCGCCGATTGCCATCAACCCTAAGCCTGACAACAATGCGAGAGCTGGCATGACTGCAATGATGTGATTGGGGCGAACTCGCTGAGCGTTGAATGCCACCAAAACAACATAGGTCACAAAGACCCATCCCAATAGAAGAAGAGCTTTTTTCTTCCCCACTTCCTTCAACCCAAACATCAACCCCAACAAGGCAAGGATCGACAAAGGCAAAGTAAAAACTTCCACCCTGACAGTCTTGGCAAAGGCGTAGCGAGCCAATTCGAGGAGTCCATACTTCATGGAATCCACCTCACCAGCGCCAAAGAAGACCCCTCCCACCCCATCGACGATTCTCTTGATTGATGCATGGTAGCCTGCGGGATCGAGGAAATTGAATGGCGAACCGGCGAAAGCTGCCAGGAGAAAGGCCAAACCAGCAAGAACAAGCAAGCGATGCTTCTTGGGGCCCAAGAGTTCGTCAACTGGACGAAGTAAATGTGCTGCCAACAAGCTGGGTGCCAAAGTCAGAGGGACATACTTAGTGGCCCAGCCCGCCCCGATCATGAAACCGGCGAAAAAGTAGTCTTTGCCCCGCCCCAATCGCAAAACATGAAGACACCCCAGAAACGCCAAGGATGCCAAGAAACACGACGAAACATCATTCTTGACCAGACAAGAAAACTCAATGTGCGCCGGTGCAATCGCCAAGAAAAAGGCTGCGATGTATCCCAACTGTCTTCCATGGAGCAATCGACCAGCCCGATAGGTCACCCATACGGTCAAGCTACCGAAGAACACCTGAATCAGCCGTCCAATAACGTAGAAACCTGTACGTTCTTGGTTGAGGAAAGCCGTTGCAAAATCATTTGCGCTGTCGAATTGACCCGTGATGAAGTGACCGAATAGGTAGTAAACGCCAAAGCAAAAAAAGTTGAGATAGTAGCCAAGTGTTGGTTTGTGAAACCAATGAGGGTTGAGCTCAAAGCCAGTCGCCGGATTGTAGAAGTTGACACTTCTTTCGACGTTGTTGATTTCGTCAGGATAAAAGCTAAATGGGAGTGCTTCATCGAAGACACCCACAAGTCGAAGAGCAAAAGCGAGAGCGACAATGGCCGTGACGATCCAAGTACTTCGCTTTGGCGCGCTCATCCTATCTCCCGGAAAACCTCGGCTACTTCTTTTCCAACGTCACGCCAGCTCCTCCGGCGGCCCCAACGAGAGATTTCTTCATGATCCCAATCTCTGTTGAGCGCGTCTACAATAGCATCCCGCAGGATATCAGGCTCGCCAAATGGAACAACAATTCCATGATTTTCGCTGCCAACAACTTCTCGATTGCCGCCGACATCCGTTGTTACCACTGGAGTGCCACAAGCGAGAGACTCTTGAAGAGCGTTAGCCCACCCTTCATTGGCAGTAGAAAGACAGAATACGTCAGCAGCCCCGTAGTAGGTTGGCAATGAGCCATGGTCAACAGCTCCGACCAAGTCCACCACTTTCTCAAGCCCCAAGTTAATAATTTTCGACTTAACCTCTGCAGCGAAATCACCTTCCACACTGGCCCCACCCACCACCAAATATTTGAGGTTCGGATGATCCTTCAGGAGAGCAGGTAGTGCATCTAGGACGCGATGAACTCCCTTGCGCGGTACCAGCCCCCCCACGGTCAACAAGGTCGGGCCTTCTTCATGAAGACCAAGATATTGACGGCATACACAGCGATCCATCTGGACGAATTTGTCCACATCAATGCCATTACCTATCACACGGACATCCAAAGATTGTCCCGTAATCTCTTCGGCCAATTTCCCAAGAGAAGCCGACACGGCGATGATTCGATCGGCTCCAAGAAGAGCTTCTTTGAGTTTAGTCCGTCGGGCGTCATGGGCATATGATGCCAAAGTGCCACGAAGTGTAATGCATACTGGTTTGCCCCGTTTCTTTCCAACCTTCACCGCCCCAAAGCCAGTGGGGAAGGCAAAATGAGCGTCGATCAGGTCAACACTTCCGCCAAATTCATTAAGGAATCGATCTAATCCCCTGGCCAAAAGATCACCATCACGATGCTTCTGAATTCCTGGAAGGTAAGAGAATCTGCGATCCGCAACAGATAAACCCTGGACCGACTCCTGAGCCGGATAGGAAAGTCGCTGCTCAGGTTTGATAAGCCCCAGACCTGGAAACCACGGCCTTAGGCGTAAGACGGATGCTTCGATATCCTCGGGCAAGCCTAGCAAGCGTTCTTTGATGAAGATTCCTGGAGCAGGAATCTCTAAGCTCGGAAAAATGGTGGAGACACTCACGACCTTCATAGGAGACGAGCTCGACTGCCGAAAGATCGGAACCACATTTCAAAACTCAGGATCAGCCAAAGCGGACGGGCATGATTCGCTTTCTTGGCGCAATGATCTTCGAACATTTTTCGAATGGTTTTACTTTCCAAGAGAAGATGAACGCCATGAGAGTTTTCTAAAACGAAATCTTGAAAGACTTCTCGCAATTCATTGCGTAACCAATTGGCCAAGGGCGGGGCGAATCCACTTTTGGGAGCCTTCGCAACTTCGTCCCCCACTCGCCTCGACGACATAGCTCGGAGAATTCGTTTGCCCTGCCCCCCTTGCATCTTGAGAGATCGAGGCAAACTAAATGCAAATTCGACAACTTTATGATCGAGAAGAGGCGAACGAACTTCCAATGAGTTCGCCATGCTCATGCGGTCGACTTTTGCCAACACGCCATCCGCCAAGTAAGTGTTCAAGTCCAACTTCAATATGCGGGTGAGAAGATCATGGCCTTCTGTTTCGGCAAAATGCCTCATGAAGACATTCTTTGCGTCATACCCATCGAGGCCTTGGCGAAATTCAGAGCGGTACAATTCTTTCTTGTTCTCTGGACGAAACACCGACATATCGAGAAAATAGGCTTCCTCGGCGGTCACCGACAGATTTCGCA
>WFTN01000539.1 GCA_015485455.1 Planctomycetota bacterium
GAAGGAATGCCCAAGTTTTTTCTGGGGTGTTCATTTTGAGGCTTGAACCATGAAGGTCAGAGCATCGGTTAAGAGGATTTGCGAGAGTTGCAAAATTGTGAAACGCCGCGGAGTCGTGCGTGTCATTTGCGATGCAAACCCCCGTCACAAACAACGTCAGGGTTAAGTCCCGAACTTGAGGTAAGCAGATGGCTCGTATCGCGGGCACCGATATCCCGAACGACAAGAGGCTGAAGATCGCGTTGACATACGTCTACGGACTTGGCCCTAAAGAAACTCTCCGTTTGATCGAAGCGGTAGGTCTTGACCCTGAGCAAAAAGCTCATGAGTTGAATGAGGAGGATGTGACACGCATCAATGCTGAACTTCAGGCGAATTTCGTCGTTGAAGGGCAGTTGCGCCGTCAAACCATCCAAAACATCCAACGTCTGAAAGACATCCGCTGCTACCGTGGTTTGCGCCACATCCGAGGACTACCCGTCCGTGGACAACAAACGCAATCCAATGCTCGTACCCGCAAGGGTCCCCGCAAGACGGTTACCGGCAAAAAGAAATAAGAAGCAGGACTTGATCGATGGCCAGAGGCACAAAAAAACGTGTTCGTAAGAACGTTGTGAAGGGTGTTGCTCATATCAAAGCAACATTCAACAACACGATCGTTACGATCACCGACACCACCGGTGCTGTCCTTTGTTGGGACAGCGCAGGAACAATCGGATACAAGGGTTCACGCAAGAGCACCCCTTTCGCCGCTCAAAGAGCTGGTGAAAGAGCTGCAGACAAGGCCAAGAAGTTTGGCATGCGGGAAGTCGAAGTTTGGATCAAAGGCCCAGGCAGTGGTCGGGAATCCGCAGTACGTGCGATCCGTGCCGGTGGCCTGGACGTGAAAGCAATTGTTGATGTGACGCCTTTGCCACACAATGGTTGCCGTCCACGGAAGCGTCGTCGGGTCTAAGACCTCACGAGATATACATATTTGTGGATGATTTTCATCCAAGAGTAGAACTAACAGGATACGGGAATCGCCATGGCGAGAATTACCGGACCGAAATGTCGTCTATGCCGCCGGGAGGGTATGAAACTCTTCCTCAAAGGCGAGCGTTGCCACACGGTCAAATGTGCAGTTGATAAGCGCGGTACACCTCCGGGTGTCACCACTTGGAGTCGTTCACGTAGGTCCGCCTACGGAATGCAACTTCGTGAGAAACAACGTCTCAAGCGTATGTACGGCGTGATGGAAAAGCAGTTCCGGATTTACTTCGGACGTGCTGTTCAGACGAAGGGGAACACGGGCGACAACCTGTTGCTCGAAGTCGAACGTCGGTTGGACAATGTGCTTCGTCAATCAGGATTTGGTTTGGGCCCAAGCAGCTCTCGTCAAATCGTCGGACATGGCCACGTTATGGTGAATGGTCGCCGTTGCGATCGTCCTTCGCGTCAAGTTCGTGTTGGTGATGTCATTACATTCACCGATCACGATCGGAAGCGTAAGCACGTGAAGAGCGCTGTTGAAGGTTCAACAAGTTACCTGGGTGAGATACCAGCGTGGCTCGAAGTGGATCGTGAGAAAATGGAAATCCGCGTGATTGCATTGCCAACACGTGAACAGTTCCCTTTCCAGATCAACGAGCAGCTGATTGTCGAAGGTATGGCCAAGTAAGTTTTCCACTGTCCCCGCGGGGACTTTGGACTTCCTGGAGGAAGAACCGAATGCGAATCAGATGGCGTAATCTTGAGCTGCCGAACAAGGTCTCTCTTAACCGTGATACCTTTTCGGACACATATGCAGAGTTTTCCGTCGAGCCATTCGAGCGTGGCTTTGGCCACACGATTGGTAACGGACTTCGCCGTGTCCTTCTCAGCTCTCTCGAAAGTACCGCTGTCGTTTGGGTTAAAATCCCAGGCGTGCAGCATGAGTTCATGGCACTCGAAGACGTGGCCGAAGATGTCACAGACATCGTCTTGAACTTGAAGGAACTCAAAGTTCGCTATGGCGGTGATGAGCCCATTCGATTGACGCTGAATGTCAAGAAGAAGGGCCCAGTCACGGCCAGCGATTTTGTTGCCGAAGCCGACGCGGAAATCGTCAATGGCGACTTGAACATCTGCACGCTTTCCAAAGAGATGGACTTCTCGATGGAAGTGGAGGTGCGCAAGGGGCGTGGCTACCTGACGGCAGAAGAGAACGAGTCCGGATCCGTCCGGGGTGCGAACAAGGGGCCTCGTAAGGATGTTGACCAAGAAATTGGCAAGATCTGGATGGATGCGACGTTCTCACCTGTGTTGCGGGTGCGTTACCACATTGAAGACACACGTGTCGGCAAGTTGACAGATTACGATCGTTTGCTGATTCATGTGTGGACTGACGGAACTGTTGCCCCTGACCATGCTTTGGTCGAGGCCAGCAAGATTTATCGCAAGCATTTGAACCCGTTTGTCTCTTATGATGACGCTGGGGCTGAGTTGCCTGAATCTGATTTGGTTCCTGAACCCACAGAGGAGAAAGCTTCCAAGGAAGAGGAGGAGCTGATGCGCCTTATGGCCATGCCCATCTCTGAATTGAATCTTTCCATGCGGTCGGGCAATTGTTTGGAGGCTGAGCAAATTCGGACCGTGGGCGAACTCGTTTGCCGTGCCGAATCAGATCTTCTGAACGTCCGAAATTTTGGCAAGACGTCTCTGAAAGAGATCGTCGCCAAGCTCATCGAACTCAACCTGACTCTGGGTATGCAAGTCCCTTTGCAGGCCTAAGAAGTCATTAGAAACGGAATTTTGTCATGAGACATCGTATTGCAGGACGCAAGCTCAACCGAAGCCCAGAGCACAGAAGACGTCTGCTTCAAAATATGGCTATGCAACTCATTAAGCATGGTCGTATTGTCACTACAGTTGAGAAGGCCAAGGAAACACGGCCATATGCTGAAAAGCTCATCACGTTGTCTAAGGAAAAGACCCTGGCAAACGTGCGACGGGCTGTCACCATGCTTGGTTCTCACCAAGAGGCGAAAGATGTGGCCCGTCACTTGTTTGACAACATCGGGCCTACCTTTAAGGACCGTCCCGGGGGATACACCCGCATCCTTCGTCTGTCTGAGAGACGTTTGGGGGACGGTGGTTCTAAGGCTGTCTTTGAATTGGTGAACTATGCACCAAGTCAAGATGTCATGGACGACGCTTAGCATAGCTCTCACGGTTGAGAAGCCCTGTTAGAGTCGATCGATCTTGTGTCTTGAGTCACCGCAATAAAATAGGCAGGGCGTTGGTCGTTTGGCCGACGCCCTGTTTTTTTGCACCAGGCAAGGCCCGTGTGCAGTCCTTCTCTGGATGGCACCATTGCAAGAGAAAGTCCTAAACCATGTCAACTAAGTCAGTCATTGTTGTGGGTGCTTCATCTGGTGTCGGGGCGGCCCTTGCCCAGCGCTTTGCTCAGGAGGGACGTCCTGTTGCGATTTTGGCGCGGCGTGAGGATCGACTCAAGGACGTGTGCCACAATGCTAAAGAGCAGAATGCAAGTGGTGAGATTCGTTTTTACACTCATGATGTCTTGGATTTTGCAGATGTACCTGCCTTGTTTGATCAGATCGAGAATGACCTGGGGCAAGCGGATACGCTGGTGTATGCCGCAGGGATTCTTCCGGATGTAGGACCTGATGAATTTAACAGTGAAAAAGATCTCAGTTGTGTACAGATTGGCTTCACTGGGGCGATTTCTTGGCTGAATGAGGCTGCGAACCGTTTTTGTAAAGCTGGAGGGGGCACCATTTGTGGCATCTCATCGATTGCTGGTGAGAGAGGCCGGACTGGGATGCCCGCATATCACGGGACCAAGGCAGCTCTCTCAACGTTTCTTGAATCTCTCTACAATCGCCTTTGGAAAAAGAACGTTCGGGTAGTCACTATCAAGCCGGGCTTCTTGGATACCGATATGACTAAGGGAATGGAGGGGCTCTTTTGGCACATCAAAGCCGAACGAGCCGCTGAGATTATCCATGGCCATATGAAGTCTGGGCGCCGTGTCGCTTATGTGCTTGGACGTTGGAGCCTGGTGGCTTTGGTCATTCGCAATATCCCGTCGTTCATTTTTAAGCGGACTTCGATCTGAATCGTGAGTACAATCTTTCCAAACTATCATCTCGAATCCTGGGGCATGATTCATCATGCCACAGTTGATTTCTTGCGCCCGAGTTCCTCAAGCGAATTGGCAGGGATTTTCGCGGATGCCCAAGCTGCCGGAAAGACGATTTCCTTGCGGGGTGGGGGAAATTGCTATGGCGAGACTCCTTTGAATGATGGGGGGATGGTTCTCGACATGACTGCCCTTGATCGGGTGCTTGCTTGGGATCCCGCTGTTGGAATTGCACGGGTGGAACCAGGGGTCACTATTGAGAAACTCTGGGAAACGGTGGTGGGCGATGGCTATTGGCCGGCTGTGGTTCCGGGGACTATGAAAGTCACCGTCGGTGGCGCTTGCAGTCTGGATATTCATGGCAAGAACCACTTTGCTTTGGGGAGCTTTCGGGACCATGTCTTGTCGTTGAAGTTAATGACGACTGATGGTGAGATCTTGCACTGTTCAGCGACAGAGAATCAAGATGTCTTTGACCATGTCCTGGGAGGGCTGGGGCTCCTTGGCTGCTTGACCGAAATCGAATTGAAATTGAAGAAGGTTTCTTCTGGGCAAGTGGACGTTGAGCCCATTGTTGTCGACAGTTTTGCTCATATGACCGAGGTGATGGAAGGACTCTCTTCAACTTCGGACTATCTTGTGGGGTGGCATGACGGTTTCGCTGCTGGCGATAAGGTTGGTCGAGGTTTGATTCATCGAGCCAATCATCCCAAGGAAGGGGACGATGCCTTCTTTGACGTCAAGAAACAGGGTTTACCTTCGACTCTTTTGGGGGTTGTTCCCCGCTCTTGGATGTGGTGGGGGCTTTGGTTCTTTCTGAACAAGCCCGGTATGCGCTTCATCAACTACTTGAAATTCCTGTCTGGCAAGAGGAATGAGAAGAAAGGGGTGCATCGTCAAGGCCTCGCCGCGTTTCATTTCTTACTTGACTACGTTCCTCATTGGAAGAAGTCGTATAAACCCGGGGGGCTGATTCAGTTTCAGTCTTTCGTTCCCAAGGATAGAGCAGCCCAAGTTTTCGAAGATTTGCTGCGCCTTTGCCAACGGAGGAATTTACCTCCTTACTTGGTTGTTACGAAGCGCCACTTCGAGACCAAATCTTTGCTTCCCTATGCCGTGGATGGATTCTCTCAGGCCCTCGACATTCGCGTCACCAAGAAGAACCGCGGACGGGTTGAGAATTTGGTTCGTGAGATGGAAGAGATCGTTTTTGCCGCATCAGGTCGGTTTTACTTGGCGAAGGATGGGATGATGACTCCAGAGTCTTTCCGTCGTTATGTGGACAAGGATCGACTGGAGGCCTTTCGTGAACTGAAGGCACGCTTGGATCCTCGAGGTGTCTTACAATCGGACTTGTCACGTCGGCTCAAGATCCTGAGTGACCATTGATGCTTGTCGGCGGTTGGGCTAACGGAACTGGTTTCGGTGCCGCATGATCTTCATGCCCTCCAAGTTGTTCCAAGTGAACAAGAGAGCGCCTGGTGAGCACAGTCTTTCAAATATGGCCTCGATGACTTCTGATTCCCCAGGCCAGGGGTAGGCGAATACAATGTCGATATCTGCTGGGTCAATATCCAAGAGGTCGTGGCCATTTTGACCTCCGGGTTCTAACCAATCTGGTCCCTCGGTGAAGTCGATGAGCTCTTGTGCTTCCGCCGGAACATAGCTTGCAACAACGAACTCCGCGTCGATTTCAAAGTCCTTCGCCAACCGTTCAGCTTCGGCAACCAAATCGCCTTGAATCTCGATGCCTTGAGCATCGAATCCAAGGGATGCTGCTAACATGGTGGCAACGCCGAAACCCGCACCCCACTCGACGAAGCAGCCGTCTCGATCCATCGCCAATCGGCAAAGCATGTCATAAACTTCATCGAAATCACTGGGGACGAAACCGGCGAGAGGATGATCGCCCCGGCCTTCTACAAAACTGTCAATACGCAGGCGTGCCTCTTCGATTAAACGCTTTATGTGATCTGGTTGCTCGACTTTGGGTGCGTTCAGCTTCAAAATTTCCAACGCCATTTTTGAGATTTACTCCAGGAGGGGTGGGCGTGCCATCGTTGTAAGATCGGCCACTTAGCCCAATCTGGCGCTGCTCTTCAAGGAGACCGTCTGCGCCACCCTACTCTAAGGCATTCCGAATTGGGATCAACCGCCGGACAAGGTGGTGGACCCAACGTCATGAGGCTTATCATAGGAGCTGCCAGCAATAGGGGCAGGCGAAATCCCCTGTGATATGATATGGTTCGGTCACATTTGCCGCGAAACTCGCTCTGAGAGTTGTCAAGAAGGACAAGAGGCCTCTTTTGATATTTAGCACACTCGAATTCTGGATTTTCTTCTTGGGCGTCTTTTTCGCCTATCACCTCTTGGCGCATCGTGGGCAAAATGTCCTCCTTTTGATCGCGAGTTATGTCTTTTATGGGGCATGGGATTGGCGCTTCCTGGGGCTCATTTTCTTTTCGACCGTGGTGGACTACTTTGCTGCACTCTATGCGGCCCCCAAGGAAGGGAGGCGGCCGCGCAAACGTCACATGGCCCTAGGCCTGAGCGTTTTCGTGAATTTAGGCGTGCTGGCGGTCTTCAAGTATTTCGACTTCTTCCTCTTGTCGTTTGTCGATCTAATCGGAGCGGATCCTTCTGACGTTGACCATCTCTTGCTCAAAGTGGTCCTTCCTGTAGGGATTAGCTTCTACACTTTTCAAACGATGAGTTATACGTTGGATGTATATCGGGGAAAACTCGAGGCGACCAAGTCGTTCGCGGACTTAGCCCTCTATGTGGCGTTCTTTCCTCAATTGGTGGCCGGTCCTATTGAACGCGGTGCCCATTTGATGCCTCAAGTCATCAACAAAAGAACTCTCGATGTCACACGCTTTCGATCTGCGGTTTGTTTGATCATTTGGGGTCTCTTCAAGAAAATTTGCATAGCGGACGTTCTGGCATATCCAGTCCAAGTCATTTTTGCTAGCCAAGACCCAACCGGCGGCGAGGTCTATTTCTCAACAGTGTGTTTTGCGATTCAGATTTTCTGTGACTTCTCAGGCTACACGGATATCGCCAGAGGCTTGGGGCGCCTTTTGGGCTTTGAGTTTATGTTGAATTTCAACTTGCCCTACTTCGCGAAGAGTCCGACGGATTTCTGGCGACGATGGCACATAAGTCTGTCTAGTTGGCTACGGGACTATCTGTATATCTCCCTTGGTGGCAACCGTAAGGGAGCGAAACGAACCTACTTCAACCTTATGGCAACTATGGTGCTGGGAGGGTTGTGGCATGGTGCTGGGGTGAATTTCATTCTCTGGGGAATTTATCATGGCTCTCTCTTGGCCATTCACAGATTCTTGACCAGGAATAATTCGCCGGGACCAGGGTCGGATTCCTTCCTCATGAGGGGATTGAAGATTTTTGGGATGTTTCAACTGACACTCTTCGGTTGGCTTCTATTCCGAGTCGAGAACATGGAGCAATTGAGCAAACTATTGTTTGCTTTAGGCACTCATTGGGACCATTGGGGAAGCGTGTGGATCCTTGTTCAGTACGCTCTTCCTGTGATGGTGGTGCTCTTGGCCATGCAATTGTGGCAAGCCCGCAGCAATGACTTAGAGATCTTGGCCCATACCTCGTGGATACTGCGAGCTGTCATCCTTTCTCTTTGTCTCAGTTGTGTTCTTCTGCTCAATCGTGGGGGTGGCACCCCTTTTATCTATTTTCAGTTCTAACCTGGGTGGAAGAGACATGTTTGAATTATCGCCCCTGTGGCCACAACTGAAAACCCTACGTTGGAGGCGCTGGCTCGTCGTTGCCGCCATTTTTCTTTCTTCCCTTGAAGTTGTTTCTCGTTTGGCGCCCACGGTGGTTGGCAAGCACTTCGTTCATCAGCCCTATCTTTGTTCCAGCCAACCCAGTGCCCACGATCAATTCGTGACTTCCTCCACATCAAGATTCATCACCAATGGTAGGGGAGCCCGAGGCAGTATTTTTCATGATCAGCCTTTTCGAATCGCGATCTTGGGGTCGAGTACCTCTGCTGACTCTCTGCTGGATCAAGACGATACCTGGGCTGAGGTTTTGCGGGATCATCTTGGCAAAGAGCGAGTTCATGTGGACAACTATGCTGTTGATGGCAACAGCAACAAGGAGGTGGCTTTCTTTCTTAAGACTTTGAAAGAAAGCGGACCTCAGTATGACATGATGATCTTTATGTTGCATTGGGCGAAGTTGGAGAGTCGCGACACAGCACGTTTGGCTTTTCCTTTTTCTGGCCAATGGAGAACCCCCCAGAGCATGTTCGTGAGCCCAAGCTTGTTGAAGAGACGCCTTCTTCATCAGATCGCCTTAGAGCCCCATGTCAAGAAAAGCGGGCAGTGGCTTGTTGCACGACTCCAAAGTCTATTGAGACCAGAGTCGACAAGGGAGTCATCGTTTATTCATCCTGTCCCTTTGGCCACAAGTAACCGGAGAATCAGAAACTCAGGAAACATCCGCTTTCAAGATGTTCCGTCGAAACTTGGAAGTAAGAAGATCGAATTCATCAAGAAACGGGTGGGAGTCATCGTTGGTTTGGCTCAAGATCTTTGTCGGAATGTTGTTATTCTGACCCAACCAGTGGCCTATGATGAGAGAGAGTTGCCAGGAGTTAGACGTCGGTGGTTTTCCCTCTATCCGGTCTCCATGACTGAGCCGATCTACAAAAGCAATAAGAGTGTCGCAGAGCGGATGCGCAATGTGAATCGCCTGGCATCCCATGCTGCGAAAATGAGTGGGGCTTTGGTGATCGATTTAGATGCCTACATGCGTCCTAAGCTGCGGCAAAGGGAAGACCTGTTTATCGATAAGTGGCATTTTTCCAATGCGGGGGCGAGATTGGCCGGTGTTTTTCTAGCCCAACAGCTGTCATCTGAGATCCGAAGGAAGAGATAACGCACACGTTTTTCGATATCAGGACATTGTTTTTGCTCTCTGGGCTTTCTTCCAACGGGGCTTCTCTCGCCCCACCGCCCCGTTACATCGTGTATGGATAACGAACACGAACCCAACCATTCGTGTGTCGTGAGTTTGGCATCGGTCCTTGGAGATGAAGACCTCAGCCCACGGGGGCTCTAAGTGTCTTATAACCCAATAGGTTAAGTGGCACATGAGTGCATCATTGAGGCACTTAGGAGGTTATAAAGACGCACCGGATTTGGCATGAAGATTGCGGCTTGAATCCTAAGCGTTCTGAATTGCACAAGGAAAACTCATGCTGAACACCATTCGAATTGTATTTGCCCTCGCCACACTTTGTTACGCGTCGGTGAGCGCCCAAACTTGGCAACCCGAATCTCCTGTCCCAGCTACAGGCTCCAGGGCCCGAGCGGTCGCTGTGAAAGTGGGGGCGACTATTTTCTTGATGGGGGGCACCCCGTTAGACGCCAATGGCGATGCACCCGTCCACAAGCTTGTGGGCAGCAATTGGAGTACAACAACGCCCTTGGAAGGGAGTTTCTTGGACCACGGTGCGGCCATGGACTCTCTCGGTCGGGTGATTGTTATTGCTGGTTTGGCAGCCAATGGTGACCAGGGAGATAGTTATGAGTGGACGGAGGCCGATGGCAATAATGGCGGGATCAACTCACGTTCAGGGGCTGCTCCAGACAGTCGTTTTGCCGTTGCGACGGACAGCTTGAATCGCATTTACTC
>WFTN01000540.1 GCA_015485455.1 Planctomycetota bacterium
CATAGTCCCAGGGCTGATTGGTTACATTGTCTTGACCTTCGTTCTGAAGATCTCCGATTGAGCTGTCACACTTATGAATCGACCTAAAGACGGTTAAGACTTGGCCCAGTCCGCGGTCCCAATGGAGGCCGCACGGCCGGGCTTTCCCCCAGATTCTCAGGTCTTATCCCATTTTCGCCTCCAGAGAGCTGACTGTCTTGACTATGAGATTGAAGTCTCGAAGTCGTGATTCCGGCTGCCTGGCCTCGGCGTATCTCGACTGTCCCCATTTCAGGCCGTTTTCCTCAGTCTAACCCGAATAATTCACGACCTCGCGGCCGCCAGGGGCGGCATAGCGCCTGTACTCTGCATCAGTCGACTATCACGACCACGTGGTCGCATTGACTAAGAAGAGATCACAGTGACTACCCGCGCGAGGTCGCAATTCTGGTTGTGATTAGGAACACTCTGCCACTCCTGGTGGTGCTGTGTTTTGAAAAGAAATCTTAAGAATCGTTGTTCTGAGCTTTCTTTGTGGGGCATTTTCTCACACAACGACCACGATCTCATGTGATGAGTTGGGTTAGGGCTCTCACACGGCTCTTGGAGAACTTTTTTGCCACCCAAAACACTCTGAGATGACTATTTGGGAACTTCGACGCCGATTTTGGCTCACTCTACGCACTGTGGTACACTCAGCCGCCGAGATTGAGCGCAATAAATCACAGAAGACATTATTATGAATGGGTTTATGCCTAAGAATTCCCTTTGCCCAACAGGGCTCTACCTTTGCCTCTCGCTTTTGGCTCTAGGGGTGACCATTTCTTGTTCTGGTGGACAGGGCGACGACCCTTCGGCCGCAGAATCTCAAGAGAGCAAAGGGGGACTCACGGGCCAAGAACCGGCCGTCTCTCTCGACCATTCTTCTTGGCTTTCGGCACGGTCGGACGATGCCAACACCGGCATTTCCAATAGCGACCTGGATGCCGAAATAGGCGAGGACGTTTGGACTTGGGATGCGGCGGGTCGTTTGTGGCAAAGCCCCGTGGCAAAGGACGGCATTCTCTACGTCGGTGATGGCAATTTGGATTTTTATGCAGTTCGCGTTGCCGACGGCAAGCAACTGTGGCGCAGCCGCCCTCGGATCATCAAAACTCAGGACGAAACTGTCGCAGGCATGGGCGAAAACCTAGCCGAACGTGCTTTGCCCAAGGACCTGGATGATCACTATGGCTATAGCACGCCTGTCTTGGACGATGATCAAGTTATCACTATTAGCGAATACGGCGTAATGACGGCCTTCGCGTTGAAGGATGGAAAAATCAATTGGGAACATGATTTCGTAGACAAGGTGATGTCGTCGCCCCGTATTAAGGGTGACAAACTTCTGGTGAATTGCACCGATGGTAATTTCTTCGCCTTCGACAAGAACACGGGCAAAGAACTATGGCGCTATTGGACCTCGCAAAAGATGCTCGGGTCGAGTTGCGGATTCTTGGGGCCTGACACAGCGATATTCCCCGCCCATGATGGCTTTCTGCATGTTGTTGATATTCGCAATGGTCAGGCGATTCAGCGCTACGAACTTAATAAAGTTTCGGCTTCTACGCCTTTGATTGCCTTTGGATGTGCTTACTTCACCACATTAGGCGGAGGGCTTCGCTGTTTCGATCTTGTTGATGGGGTTGAACGCTGGAAGCAACGTGGCAATGTCGCCGGGTCCCATAGCCTAGCCTTGAGCGGGGAGAATGTCCTCGTTCATATGAGAAACGAATTGCGTGCTTATCATGGGGTGACGGGGCATCTCACCTGGAAGACGAAACTGGTGGGGAATGGGGCGGTGGCCCCTTGCGTTGGCAAGAAGCTCATTTATATGACATGCGGCAATGCCAATGCCTACGGAATTGATCCTAAGACCGGCGAGATCAAGTGGCAGGCCAAATTTGGCGACAGTAGCAGATGCCAACCTGTCTTGATTGATGGGCTTTTGATTGTTTCGAATTTCAAAGGCAGGATGACAGCGTTCAAATGAGTGAACGGCGGGTGGGAATTCATGGCATCGTTCAGGGCCGGGTGCAAGGCGTTGGATTTCGCTGGTTCACCAAGAAAAGGGCCCGATCTTTGGGACTTCAAGGATGGGTGCGCAACCTTTTTAATGGAGATGTCGAAGTATTCTTCTGGGGCTCGCCCGCCGACGTTGAACGAATGAAAATGCATTTGGAGAATGGGCCGATTGGGGCCCGAGTTGACAGTTTGCGGTGTCAAACAGTTTCGGATTTTGAAATGGTCAAAGGTTTCTCGATCAGAGATACACATGGAAGAGGATCATGCTTGAAGTAAGAGATCTGCATAAATATTACGGCGCTTTCCATGCGGTTCGGGGGATCAGCTTCGACGTCGCTAAAGGAGAGATCGTCGGTTTTCTCGGACCCAATGGAGCGGGGAAGACGACAACGATGAAAATCGCTGTCGGATTCATGACCATGAGTTCGGGAACTATCACGGTAGACCAAAGGGATGTGGTCCAAGATTCCATGGCCGTACGCCGTGTCATCGGATACTTGCCCGAACACGCTCCTTTGTATGAAGACATGACGGTGACCGAATATTTGTCATTCATCGCTGATGTGCGTGGACTGCGGGGAACTTTGCGGGCCGAGCGTCTTCAGTACGTCTTAGGGGTGTGTGCTCTCGAACCTAAACGACGCTCCGGTATCAAGACACTGTCGAAAGGGTATCGACAGCGGGTTGGTCTTGCCCAAGCCATTATTCATGACCCCAAGTTGGTGATCTTGGATGAGCCTACAGTTGGTCTTGATCCCAATCAAATTATCGAGATTCGCAACCTGATTCGCGAGATCGGCGAACGCAACACGGTCGTTTTATCGAGTCACATCTTGGCAGAGGTAGAAGCGACATGTAGCCGAGTGGTGATTATTAACGAAGGCTTGATTGTTGCCAATGGAGCGCCTTCTGCCTTAGGTGCCGCACTAACTGATGACAATGTCGTCCAACTTGAATTGGGCGCTGACTCATGTGACGTCAAGGGCACTTTTGCCGAGCATGTTGACGTTGCTGAAGTCTTGGTCGCTGAAACGACTCATCGGGGTTGTACCATCACAATTCGTGTGGCCGAGTCCTGCACTTCAACCAAACCCATGATTGATCTTTCTGCTCAAAATGGGTGGGAGATTCACGGCATCGTCCGGCCCAATGCGACCCTAGAAGATGTGTTTAAGTCACTGACCAATTCTGAGGGCGAGCCTCAGAGCAGCTTGATTTTGGCCAACGAAACTGAGCCCCATGTTGAAGGGCATGCCGAAATCGAAGACGCCGATATAGGAGACAAGAGTTGAGCTGCATGCTTGCCATTTGGCGAAAAGAGTTGAAGAGCTACTTCAACTCGCCCATCGCTTACATCTTTATCTGGTTCTTCCTGGTCGTGACGGCCTTGAAGTTCTTCTTCCTGAGAGGGGAGGGGCCTCAGGGGCAATTAAGAGATAACTTCTTCGTCACTCAAGAAGCCTCGTTGACCGCTTATTTCTCGGTTTTCCCTATCGCCCTTGGTGTTCTGGTGCCTATGCTTTGTATGCGTATGTGGCCAGAAGAATATAAGAGCGGAACAATCGAGACTCTGATGACCTTGCCAGTTCGAGCTTGGCAGGTTGTAATCGGCAAGTTTTCGGCCATGTTGAGTATCTTGGCAATCACTTTTGCCCTTTCTCTGACCGTCCCATGGTCCGTCAATGAGGCGGCGGTAGTTGGTCTTGATTGGGGTCCAATCATCGGTGGTTACGTTGGTGCTTTTCTGATGGGTTCAGCCTACTGCGCGGTTGGCTTGTTGATGAGTTCTTTTACTCGAGAGCAAGTGATCGCACTATTGGCGACTTTCATTGTCAGTTTGCCTTTAGCACTTGCTGGCACCGCCTACGTCGAAAGTCCAACACCAGATTGGTTGTCTCCTATCGCAAAGTTTGTCGGATTCGCTGTGCGTTTCCAAAGCATCGAACGTGGAGTTTTGGACTTGCGAGATATGTTCTACTTCTTGTCTGTGACCGTGCTCTTTGTGTATTTGAACATCACGGTCGTCGAAGCAAGACGGCTGAAATAGAGGAAGATCACCATGTCAGAACCAAAAAATGGTGCGATGTTTTGGAATGCCGTTTTGTCCGGTGTCTTGGTTGCAGCCAATCTTCTGGTTGCCAACATGATCCTGAGTACGGCAGATTTCCGTTGGGATTTGACGGAGGACAAGCGCTTTGAGGTGAGTGAGAGTTCTCAGAACATTCTCTCTCAATTTGAAGGAACTGTGAGCGTCAAGTGCTATTTCTCTTCGACGATTCCGAAGCGTTACAACCATGTCGAGCGTGCGGTAGCTGAGAAACTGTCAGAATACGAAGAATTGTCCGATGGCAAAGTGATCTATGAGATCATCGACCCCGACGCAGAAGGGAGCAAAGATGCTCTCAACGAGCTGAAGGACATGAACATTGGGGCAGTTCCTCTGCAAGAACGAGAAGGTGCTTCCCAGCAAAAAGTCTTAAGCTGCTATCTCACCATGGTTTTTCGCTATGGCGACCGGAAAAGCGTGATCAACCTGTTTCAAGACTTAGGTTCGACCCTTCACGACCCGGGCCAATTCACTTCTCAGCTTGAATACTTCACCACCCAAGCGATTCGGAATGTCACCCACGAAAGGCGCACCGTCGGGGTCTTGGCTCCGATTGAATTGGTTCCGACTCAAGACCGCACTGCTGTCAACGCCGAGAAACGCAAGGTTCAAGGCCTTCAAACTTTGAAACGTTGGCTTCAGGCCAGTCATGATGTGGTCATGATTGACCCAATCGCCGTTAACCGTGGTGAACCGATTCCCCAGGAGATTGATGTTGTTCTTTGCTATCGGCCCAAATCATTTTCTGGTGCCGGTTTGTATATCCTTGACCAGTACATTATGGGTGGAGGTCGGGTGGCATTTTTCGTCGATCAAGGGCGGGTAAACTACGATCCAAAACAGAAGGTCACCCAGCTTGGCAATGCACAAATGCAGGATTTTGACTTGCCAACCTATGATGTCACGCCTTTCGACCATAATTTGACTGGGTTCCTGGAGCACTATGGCGTCCGCTTGGGCAACTCCTTTGTGGAGGACATGTCCAACTTTGACATCCAGTATATTCGTTCCCGAGAAGTTGCCTCTTACCGTCGTCAGTATTACGCCAAGCCAATTTACAAAGATGCGCCCTATCCTTCCTGGCCCAAGATCCCCACGCGCAACAAGGAGGGGCTTGCGGTTGTGGACAATCAAGTTTCTAAGGATTGGCCTCTGCTGTCCAAGACGGATGACATTGTGCTCTGCTGGGCATCACCACTGACAATCGTGGAGGAAAACTTGGCGAAGCATGGCGCCACGAATGAAGTGATCTTGCGTACAGGACCCAACAGCTGGAACCGTTCCCTCAAGGACACAGTCTTTTCTCCCGTGCCTGAAGAGTGGACGGAACCTGCGGCCAAAGAACAACAGATTGTGGCCACGCTTATCCGTGGCAAATTTCGGTCCTATTATGAGAAAAAGGAAGCACCCAAAGTTCTTTCCAACGGCGGTTTGGAAGTGGATTGGGCTCCAGAATTCCTCAATGGACGTAGAGATCGGGCTGAAGATCAAGGAATGATCTTTGTCATGGGTGATGCTGATTTCGTCCACGACAGCATGTTGCGGCAAATCATCAACATGGTGGCTCAAAAGAAACAAAGCCGTGCCCAAGACCCTGAGGCGATGAAGATTGTCTTTTCGTCTATTCGCTTTGCCGCCAATGCAATTGACGTCTTATGTTACGGCGATGATGCCAAGAGCATGTTTCGTTTGCTGAACCGAGAAGTTTCGAGTCGCCAACTGAAAGAAATCAAAGAGGGCGACCCATTGATGACCAAGATTCTAAGAGTCAACCTTTACGGCGTCCCTGGTTTAGTTCTTCTGTTCTGCGCTCTTGTCGTTTTCTGGCGGCGAGTCAGAACAGGCGCGGTGTCGGTCTGATTGGAGTATTCAAATGATTCGCAATATTGTTCTGGGAATCTTGCTGCTGTCGCAACTCGCTATTTGGTTTGTCAAAGACAATCCCTTCAGTACCGAAAAGCCGAAGTCTGAGACTGTGGTTGAGCATAAGCTCGATGATGTCCCGATCGCAGATGTCGAGCGCATTGAAATCACATCTTCAGCGGCTGCAACATTAAGATTAGAGAAGAAAGATGGCATTTGGTGCATTGAGAATGTCTTCGGATATCCAGCGGTTCAAGAGAAAGTCGCCAAAGCACTGGCTGAGATTCAGCCTTTGTCGCGCAGTGAGTTTCGCAACGCCAAGTCATTTCTACATGAAGACTTGGAGGTGGATGAACGCCGGGGAACAAAGATTCGCCTTTTCGGCAAGGGTGGACGTCTGATTGAAGACTTGGTCATTGGTAAACGAGACGTGGCCAACTCCGGTGGTACGTTCATTCGCCGCCGCAATGAAGATGCTGTCTTCGTGACCCGCTCGAAGAACTTAGAGAGTGTCTTTTCTGTAGTTCCAAGGAACTGGTACGACTTGGGAGTGTGGGATTTTCCTTCGACGGACCAAGGGCGGCTTACAGACTTGAAATTGGCAGCCTATCGTGTGGTGGTGGAAGGCTTAGAGCGTCTGACGCGCACCAACGCTGATAGTCGTAAGCGTTTTCGTTTTGTTATCGAATATGTGCCGCGAAATGCCCTCACCAAAGAAGAGGAGTTTTGGCGGGTTTTGGAGCCGGAAGAGAAGAAAGACCTTGTCTTGAGTGATCTCAGTGTTCGCTCCATGTTGACTTCCATGCTTAATATCCGCACCCAAGAGATCTTGAGTCAAGGCACTAAGCCGGAATACAAGCTTGATGATCCTGATGAGCTCGAAGTAAGAATCACAACCTTTTTCAAAGAGGGCGATGTTGAGACTTCCCGAACTTTGGAGATCGGTGCTCGCCGTCCCCAGTCTCTTCTGGCTACCACCGCCATGATTACTTACTACATGCGCGCGCGGCACCCAGGTGGCAAACTGAAGCAGTCTTTTGTTCACGCAGTAACGAACAGCTACTTGGCAGTGTTGCAAAGAGGTCCAGAAGCCTACGTTGACCATAGACGGGCTGCGGCCAAAAAAGCAATGGAAGAAGGTGGTCAGAAAAAATAGAGGCCGACTCTCATGAAGGCTCTTTTCAAGGAGTGAGTCGATCTCCCTATTTGGATTACCCCGTAGGCCAGACTTCTCTAAGAGATTCCCGCACCAGGGCTTCGACTTCCAGGGAAGGTGTTTCCTTGAGGACTTTGGCCACGGCCTTTTTGGCGGCCTTTGGTTGACAACCAAGTACTTCCAACGCTTGAATGGCGTCTTCTGCCCGGCGATTGGCGTCGGGGATGCCCTCGAGCCCTGGACCTGCTGCAATTCCACCAACCTTGTCGCCTAACTCTGTCACTAAGCGTGTTGCTGTTTTGGGTCCCACCCCCTTGAGACTCTTAAGGAAATCGATGCTTCCTGCGGAAATCGCCGAGCACAAATCGGTGACTGTTGCTCGGGAGAGGATGGCAACCGCGAGAGTTGGTCCGATGCCTGACACTTTCTTGAGCAGACAAAAGAGGTCGCGTTCTGCATTCGTGGCAAACCCAAATAACTTCTGAGCATCTTCACGAACGTGGAGGTGAGCCAATAGCTTGGCTTCGCCTGTTTTTGGCAGTTTTTCCGCAGTGCTCAGAGGCACATGGAAAGAATAGCCGACCCCGCCGACGTCTAAAACGACATGCGTGGGACCCTTCTCTACGATTTGTCCAAGGAAGTAGTCATACATAGTTCGCCCATTCTAAAGCTTCGGGGGGGCGGTCTCTGCAGAGGGACTTAATGCTTGGCTTGGCCAGCGTCGATTCCTCCTTGCACACTGTGGGCTGGGGATTTTGCTGCTATTTTCTGGGCTCGAACAGAGGATACAAGGGGAACAGAGGACGGGAGCAGACCTCCCATGAGAATGGCGAAAGTAAGGGCTGCCAAACAGATGACTTCGCGGCCTTCCAATCTCATGAAATCTCTTTGCAGGAGATCCCTTCCGTAGAACAAACGAAAGTGCATCCTCAACACAGCGAATCCCATCAATGAAATGGTGGTCACCACTAATATTGTGCTGATGATGTCGAGCTCGGCTGTGTTGAGCAGGAAATCTTCGGCAACGAATTGTAACGTTCCTGGCGCCCCAGCGAGGGCGAATCCCAAGACCAAGAAAAGAACACTCAGCCGAGGGGTGTGTTTTTGGAATCCGGAGAACTTCCGCAAGTTTACGTCACCAAATCGCAGGGAGATGAGATAGGCTGCTGCGCCCAAACCTGTGCCGCTCAACAAGATGGCCGCCCAAAATTCTCCTGCGATGGCAACGTGGTAAGGACCGGTGTCCAAAGCTAAGAGAGCCAAGAGAGCGTGGCTGGCGAACAGTGTATAGCCGAATGCCCTCGGGAGAGTTTTTTGGGCGATGGCCATGGCGGCCAGGAGTGGGGCCGCTATTTCTAACCAAATTTCAAGCTGGTTGCTGATTGAGGAAAGCGTGTTGACTGTGGGGCCGAAACGAATAAGAAGGAGCACGCCTCCAACGGGGAGTACGCTGATGAGGGCTGTTGTGTCGAATTTCTTCGAAAGCGTTGCCATGGCGCCGGTGGACAGGGGGAAGATCCCCAGACGCAAGAAACCGGCAATGATGAGGGCCAAGCCCACGGAAGGTGGCATGTCGGAGAATTCTGGTATGGACTGCTCAAAGAACGCAGGAAGAGCCGAGCAGAGGATGAGGATCTCCATGATAAGATAATAGCCCTGTGATTTTTGTCCTCGCAAGAAGAGGCGGCTTGCTAGAAGGAGCGCTGATAGTCCTTCAGCCACCAAGAGGATCGCAGGGCTCATGGTGAAGATGGCAATGAACTCTATGCTCAGGAGCAAGAGAAACCACACATTGTCTCTTGAGGCCGAGATCGTGCGGCCGCCACAAAGAGCAAGGGCTAATCGGCCAAGAACCAAGGCTGGTCCCACAGTTAAGGTGAATGGACTGACCACCAACTCAAGCGGGCCGAAGAAAGCATCGCTGGTGCCAGAAGTTGTGACAAAAGCCAAGCCCAGAGTAGACATGGTCACCAATAGAGCCACCACAACCGTCCATCGTTTTTCTTCTTTTGGTGCTAGTGCGGTGACGATGGCTCCTAAGAAAGGAGCAGCAATCATCAAGAATATGACTAATTCGAGGTTCACTTTTTGATGACTCCCGTCAGGGTTTTTTGCGGTTTTTCTTCTTGGTATCCGGCAGATTCGCTTTCCATGAAGGATGACCAGCGCCTATCGACTCGGTCTATCGTCTTGAGAATGCTCATGAAGAAACCGGCAACGATGTCCCACAGCTCATTGAGATACCAACGTTCCAGCGCCACGCGATAGGCCCAGCGCTGAACTGAAAGCGGGAGCAATCGTTCCAAGTGGCGTCCTGTGGGGTTGAGGTCTTTTCCAAGTAAGTTGAGGAGCTGGTGGCGTTCATGCAAGATTGAGGGCGAACGGAGTAGTTGCCATGTGCGAATAACGGTGTGTCCGAATAGATGAAATGCAGCAATTTTGTAGAATCCAAGACCAATGAACATCCACATGACACCCACTTGGGCTACGGCGGCATAGGCCAAAGAACATTTGATGTCGTTTTGCACCCGTCCCACCATCGATGCATGAATGGCAGTGATGATCCCTAAAGTGAAAATGATCTCCCGGAGCACCAGATGCTGGTCGAAAAGAGGGGCGAGCCTCAAGAGTAGAAAAGGCGACGCATGGATCGACAGGGCACCATAGAAAATCGCGCTTGAGGGGGTTGGGCCTTCCATCGCACGGGGTAGCCAAGGAGTAAATGGGACGATCGCCCCCTTGCCCATGGCTCCGAAAACGAAGAACCCCCCGACCATCAAAGCCGTTGTCGAATCGATGCGCGCCAGAGCCGATATGGACGTTGTGTGAGATAGGTGATGAAGGGTCACGATGCCACAAAGAAGTCCAACATCGGTTATGCGATAGGCTGCGAAGGCACGTAGTCCGTTTTCAACTGGGCCCTTTCTCCGAATGAAGTAAGCAATCAGGAGGGCCGATGAAATTCCCAATAACTCCCAGCCAACAAAAACCAGGTCGAGTCTTTCTGCCGTCGCAATAATCTCGAGCCCAATGACGAACGCTAAGAGCAACCAGTAGAATCGAATGAAACCTTCATCTTGGTGGAGGTAGTTGGCAGAAAACGCACCCACTAAACCAACGAGGGCCATGGTCAACCAGAGAAACATGGCCCCTAGGATGTCTAAATGAAACACTAAGCCGAAGTCGTAACTCCCAGCAGCGATTAAGGTTCCCAAGTCGACGGAGAAGGGTTCGATCCAACCACAGAGCAAGCTGATGAAGAATAAACTGGCGCTCAACAAGCCGAGGCTAAGCTCCACACCGAGCAATTGATGAATTCTTCGTTCCGTCAGGTTGAAACCGAAGCTAATGCCAATGGTCAAGATAAGTAGTGAGAGGAGAGGAAGAGCAAGGGTGAGGCCCAAGAGACCTTGGAGGAATTCTGTTGAGATCATGATAGCTCCCGTTCTGGGAAACCTGAGGTCAGAGTCGCAGGGGGAAGGTGGTCCCGCCTTCCTCCATACCAGTCCCCAGATTTCTGGCGTTCAGGAAGTTCGTGGCTTTCTGCCTCATAAGGAACAAATCCCTCTTCGTCGAAGAACCACATTTTTCCTTCTTGAGGGTCGTAAGCCACTATCAAGATCCAGCGATTGACAACCAAGGCTTTAAGCGCTGGTTGGCGCTCCAAAATTTCCAACAATTGTTGGGGGTGGGCTTCAATGATGTTGAGGAGACGCATAGGTTCATGGATCTCAACCATTTGCCAAGGTAGTCCAGTCCGCAGATCGCTGCTGGGTCCATTCATGACACCTAAGAGCCCAGTAACATTGTGAGGGAGCTTGGTGCTCGATCCGTATCGATCGGGGTCGACGAAAGAGAAGTAGTATTCGAGGCTGATTCCAGCGCCAACAGGACCAACCATGGCAAGGATGCGCTCTAAAATGGCTGAATCTTCGTCGATGGCCGGGTCATAGGATTGGAGAAAGACTCGCCGGTCCAGAAACAAACCTCGGTTCCAAGCTCTTTTGCCGACGATACAAAGAGCGTTCGTGCAGTGTCCGTATTCAGGGCGTGGTTGGGCTAAGTCTTCGACTCGATTCTCGACATGTTGTAAAGCGGCTTTGGGAGCAAGGTTGAGGGGCGCAGATTCGAAACGGCGGCATCGTTCGTGGGCATCCAACTCTCTGGCCTTGTCTAAGTCTTTCTTCGCGGCATCGAAGCCCTCTTTCCGCTGTTCTGGAATGAGGTCTAAGTCGAAGTATTCGATCTCATCATCGGCTGTGTTGTGGTAGCCCCCAATAAACCATGTCTCCTCAGGAATCGTGATTCCTATCTCTGCCAATGCGGCTCGCACATCCTTTCGGTTGGCCATCATGGCGAAGGCCCGTGCATTGGGACCACCCCGACCACCGCCGCACGCCCCACAATCGTGGGCTGCCTCATGGGGATTGTTCATAGATCGTGAGCCGTGGCCCAAAAAAATGACCAGGGGAGCGAAGTCTTGGGTGAGGCCGATGTCTTCTAAGTAGCGTGCCACGATATTGATCATTTCGTCGACAGTGTAGCCGACTTGGAAACCGTGTTCGAAAACTGGAGTAGGCGCCGCCTCAATTTCTAGGCGGGTTGGGATCCCTTTTGATCCGCCGGACGAAATCTTGCCATAGAGACGAGGAGCTAAGAGTCGGGTAGCCATGGGAATGATGGAACTCCAACCCCAAAGAGAGATTAACCCACCACGCAAGAGAGTGTTTTGTCCTACGGATATGTTCTCTTTCAGCCATCCTTGGCGAGAGTAACTCCCAGCTTTCTTGGCCCACTGTTTTGGGTCTACAGGTTTTTCTTTGATTAGATGAGTTGGGACGACATTCGCAGGGCAGAGGGGGGTGTGATGTGGGTTACCTAGGTTTTGGTAGTACATGGCAACACCGTAAAATCCTGCTGCGCCGAACGTCTCATAGTGAGGGTCGATTTCCTCTAGGTGACGTCGAAGGGATTCCTCGCGATCATCGATGCAAGTGACTATCTGAGCTTTGGGTTTGGGGAACTTGAGTCCTTGGACGCGGGGCGTGTGATTGAGAATGCCATCCAGAATGAGATGACGGTAGCGCCGTTCGTAAGCCAAGAGCCAAAGGGCACGACGTTTTGTGTCGCTAAAGTCTTCGAGGAAAGTGGTCAATTGGCGTAAGACGTTTGGGTTTCGTTCTGCTTCTTCTGGGAGTACCCCTAAGAGGCGAGCGGCACTGAAGAGAATCCAAGCGGGGTCTTTCCTTCTGGTTCTCTTGAGTTGCGCACCGGGAGGAAGGAGGACACCGGTCTCCTTGCTTACTTGAAAGCGGGCCGCAGCTTCATCTACTAAAAGGCGAATGGCGACATAATCGATGAGCTCCGTTGGTGGCATGGGGGCTGGTGCCAGGTCGGGACGCGCCTTCAGTTGCACGAACATGCCTGGCCACCCAGGCATGGCCAAAAGGCTTTTTTCGATGAGAGATTCCAGGTGTTCGTCGGGGACGCCCATTCTCGCTGCGGTATCAATGATACATTGGGCAGCACTGGTCTGGGTTTCGATTATCGACTGGGCTCTATCTCCCAGGGGTAAAGTCCATGGCCTCAAGACCGGTCCTGGGGCGGAGAAATAGTGCAACATCGCAGTGAAGAATCCGAGATCTCGCTGCCCCATTGGCCAATAGCATTGTCCACCGTCTAAGTATGCCCCACACCAACGAATCAAGAGAGGATGAACGAGGGTGTCCGGGTCCAACTCTTTTTCTTGTAAGATCCAGTCGCGAGGGCGAACTGCAGCTTCATTGGGCAAGGGCGAACGATCACATTGAGTCTCACAGATCTGCCATAGAGCCTGTTGAATGCTCTCGATCGGACCTGCATCTCTGAGGCGCTCCAAGGAAACTCGCGGCATCGCATCTGGGAATTCGGAGAGTTCTTTGGACTCTGTGATGCGCCAGTGCAGAGAATGGCCTCCATCAGATCTTTGCAAGCCAAGCATGAGAGCACGGACGGCATCGCGTTTGGACATGCCTGGTGCACCGAACCCCAAGGGCGAATCATCCACTCTTTGTTTCAAGACAGCGTCTAAATCGACAGCTCGAATGCGACCGGACTTCCAGTCTTGTCGAAAGGCGTCCTCCTGGGGGTAAGGGTTGGCTCCAAACAGAATGGCAGCCTTCTCGACGCCTTCTTCGAAGGACAGATGTTCGAAGGAATGCAGAGTATTGTGATGAACGAAGGCATCCAGGGGTCTTTGCCCTGGAAGCACGTGCTCACAATGTGCCACCATCTTTTCAACTGCTGCCGTTTTCGATTCTTGAGTTTGGCATGCCATGACAGATTATCGGCTCTTTCTAAAAGCGTGGGGATGGTTGGAGCTGGGAGTCATAACGTCCAAATTGACGAGTTCTAGTGTTGTCCCATGCCACTCGTTGGCGATGCTTTCTAACCGTTCCTGTACTGTGTGGTCCAAGAGGGTGGCTTGGGCTAAGACGATGCGCACCACTTGGGTAGAATCATCAACGGACTGGGCGAGCAGAGACTTGAGGGAAAGGAAGTTGGTGAAGGATAGGGGCCCGTTTACCATGACCTCTAAGCTATTGCCGACCTTTTGGGAGCTGACAGATGATCGAAATAGACCAGCCAAAGTGTGACTTCTGGCGGCGTGCATAATAACTTTTAGAACCAATCCAATACCAACACCAGCCAACAGATCGGTGGCCAAAGTTGAGATGAAAGTGACGAAAAATAGGATGAACTGATCCCGTCCCACATGCCACATGTGGGCGAATTCTTTTGGGTGGGCCAAACGAGCACCCGTGACTACGAGCATGGCAGCAAGGGCAGCCAAAGGGATCATTTGAAGGAGGCCGGGGAAGACCACGACGAAAAGGAGGAGAAATCCACCATGGAAGAAATTGGACCAGCCAGATTTCGCCCCGGCGTCAACATTCGCTTTGCTACGAACGATTTCCGAAATCATGGGGAGGCCGCCGACGCAACTGCAAACAAGATTTCCTATTCCGGTGACCAGTAAGTCCTTGTCCAAGTCAGAGGAGCGTTTTTCCGGGTCCATGCCATCAACAGCGATGACTGAAAGCAGAGACTCGACAATGCCCACAAGGGCAAACATGATGATGTATTTGATCGAAGTACCTGAAGTGATGACAGAAAAGTCCGGTCTGGTGATGGCATCGAGGAGGTTGCCAGGAAGAGACACGAGAAGATCTGGACCTAAGGTGTAGGAACCACCCGAGAAGGAATAGACGTGCGTGTTGCCGAAATCCATAAAGTAGGCGATAGGGACGGTGACTATGAGCACGACCAAGGGGGCCGGTATTTTCTTGATCTTCGGTATCTTTCCAAAGAAGAGCAAGATGAGAATGGATAGCAATCCAATGGCCGCGACTTCGGGGTTAGCGTCAATGAAGAAGGCCGGAATCTCAGCGAGCATTTCCAAAGGTTCGCCATGAGCTCCCAAGACACCTAAGACGATGGGAGTTTGTTTGGCGATGATAATGACGCCAATGGCCGCTAACATCCCGTGGACCACGGCTGTAGGCATGATAGCAGCAAAGCGTCCAGCCTTGATCAAAGCGAAGCAGATTTGAATGGCAGCGGCAATGACGCCAACTGCAAGAGCGCGGTGGTAGCCCAACATGGGATCACCCATGCCCAATTCCTGAACGGCTCCCAAAGCAATCACGATCAAGCCCGCAGCAGGTCCTTTGATGGTGAGAGGTGATCCGCCAATGTGGCTGGTGAGCAAGCCGCCAATGATAGCGGTCAAGATCCCGGCGATGGGTGGAAACCCACTTGCTATGGAGATGCCAAGGCAGAGGGGAAGAGCAATAAGGAAGACGAGGAATCCACTCGTCAGGTCGTTCAATTTTTGTTTCACGGGGCGTTCTCCTATAGGGAAACTTCCCTAAAGCAGATTCTGTGCCTAAAGCCGAATGACTCGCCATCTTGGAGCTGGGTTTGGTCTTGCTGGCCCTGTGGACGGGGCACTGAGGTGGTGAAGAACTGGCAAGGTGCATTGATAACCTTCGTTGTTGGTTATTCTTGCTTTGGTCACCTGCGGGAATGAATTTTCCTTCTGGCCTTTGATGCGGAGAATCGAGTGCAAAACCCGTGTGGCATTGTGCCACACGGCGGGGCAATCTGGTGTGGCCATTGAGGTCTGGACAATTGTCTGATTGTCCAAAAGCAAACCTATGAAAAGGGATGTTGTCGTGGCTACAATAGGAACCATGCTTGCCCGTGGGTGTCCGCGATCTCATGCATTTGCCAGTAGAGGAGATCTCTTGTGCGATTGTCGTTGAAATTTGCTCTTCTGATCGGACTCGGGGCAACCCTCATCGTCTTGTTGATGTCTATCTTAGCGGCCAAGCGAGATGTCAAGATCATTGAGAATGATATGGTTCGTGATGCTTCACTCATCGCCAAGGTTGTTGCCAGCGCGGTTGAGAACTCTGTGGGACAAGAGGATTGGGGATCACTTTTGGATTCATTGGACCTGGACAATGCGGGAATTCGAGTTGCGTTGATTCCTGCTTCCGAAAAGGAACTGGATTTGGGACTCGTGACCAGCGTGGGGCAATCAAGAGTGAAAGCCAGTATTCCAGTCAGCGGTCAAAGGAATCGGGTGGAGGTCACCGAAGATTTAGGGCCTCGTGATGATTTCTTGAACCGATCATTGCGCACCGCTGGAATCACTGTGATTTCTGTGATGCTCTTGGCGCTGGGGGCTGGTTCGCTCATTGGGCAATGGCTTGTCGGGCGTCCGGTTGAGAGACTCGTTGCCATGGCGCGGGGGGTGGCTGATGAAGATTACTCCCTGCGGATCGAAGCAAAGAGCAATGATGAGCTTGGCGATCTGGCAACGGAGTTGAATTTGATGACAATTCAATTGGAGGGAATTCGTATTCAGTCCCGGGCTCATGCCGAGGCACGGCTGGAAGCGGAACTTCAGCTTTTTCATGCCGATCGTCTCCGCATGGTGGGACAGTTGGCAGCGGGGTTGGCACATGAACTGGGCACACCTCTTAATGTGATCTCTGGGCGGGCACAATTGCTTCAAAGAACGTTGAAAAAGCTTGGGGAAGAAGACGATGATGCCAAGATCATCCATGAGCAATCGAATCAGATCGTTCGTATTGTCAGGCAATTGATGGATTTCGCTCGGCCCGCGCCCCATAGCCTTCAAGAAGTAGATTTACGCCGACTTTGCCAAGATACCATTCGATTATTGAGGCCGACTGCTGGCGATCGTCAATTGTCTTTGGAAGGCGATGAGGACGTTCTTGTTCATGGATCAGGAGAGCAACTCCAGCAAGTTGTCGCCAACTTGATCATGAATGCCATCCAGGCCACGGATGATGACGGAAAGATTCGCCTGTCTCTCAGAGGAGGAGAGGAGACGCACCTTAAGGTCGAAGACAATGGCACCGGAATCGAAGATGATATTCGGGAGAGGGTTTTTGAGCCTTTCTTCTCAACCAAAGAGCAGGGGGCCGGAACGGGGCTTGGTCTCTCGATTGTCCACGGAATAGTGAAAGATCATGGTGGCTCAATTCGTGCAGAAGTTTCTCGGTTGGGAGGCGCTTGCTTTTCCTTAATCCTTCCACGAAAGCAGGAATCATAAGATGGATGGCAAACTCCTGGTTATTGATGACAAGCTTCCCATGTGCGAACTCGTTCATGCCGGTCTCTCTCCTTTGGGAATTGAGGTCACTTGGGAGTGCGACCCCCAATCGGCCTTGGATGTCATTCGCAACCAAGCCCCGGACGTTGTCTTGACCGATATTCGAATGCCGGGAATGACTGGGATCGACCTTTGTGCTCACATTCATCAAATTGCTCCCGATCTCCCCGTCATTGTTATGTTATGACTGGCTTTGGCACCTTGGATTTAGCGGTGGAAGCGATTCGCGCTGGAGCCTACGATTTCTTGTCGAAACCCATCGAGTTGGATGTCTTGGAGTTTGCCGTTCACCGAGCCTTGGAGCATGCTCATTTGAGCGCGGAAGTTTCTCGACTCAACAAGACGATTGATGACCTTCAGCCAGTCGGCGTCGGGTATCGCTTGGAAGGAAATAGCCCGCCCATGTTGCGCCTTCTGGATTTGGTTCCCAAGGCTGCCACTTCCGATGTTCCGGTTCTGATAGAGGGGGAGACGGGGACGGGAAAGGAACTATTGGCCCGCGATCTTCATGATCATAGTCCACGAAAAAATGGCCCGTTTATCGCTGTCAATTGTGCGGCCTTAGCGGAAAGCCTGGCAGAGTCCGAGTTGTTTGGGCATGTGGAAGGGGCTTACACCGATGCGAAATCCACCCGGGCAGGGTTGTTCTCTTTGGCTCATGGGGGCACATTTTTTCTGGATGAAATTGGTGAATTGCCAGCGAGTTTGCAGCCCAAACTATTGAGGGCTCTTCAAGAATCGACCATTCGCCCAGTTGGTGGTGACAAAGAAGTCGCGATTGATTGCCGCGTGATTGCCGCCACTAATCGCAATCTCAAGCAAGAAGCCGACGAGCATCGCTTCCGAACAGATCTCTATTATCGCATTGCTGTGATCAAGATCCGCATGCCTGCCTTGCGGGAGCGTCAGGGGGATATTCTGGCATTGGCCCAGAGATTCAATCAGAGGATTTCGAAACGGCTTGGGATCGACCCTCCAGTTTTCTCCAAGGGAATCGCCACTAAGCTGTTGGCCCACTCATGGCCGGGAAATGTCCGCGAGTTAGAGAACACCATCGAAAGAGCCGTGGCTCTTTCTGATGGGAAGGTCTTAGCCGTAGAAGACCTCCCCGAAGACTTGTGGCAGAAGAAAGAGATCAAAGAAGATGAAGTTGGCTTGATCTCGATCGCTGAACTAGAAGAGAGGCACATCCGTAGAGTCTTGAGCGCCGTCGCAGGTAACAAGAAAGCAGCAGCGGAAATCCTGGGGTTAGATCGAAGAACCCTTTACCGCAAACTTCAACGATTCACACGTATTGAAAAGGGCCCTACTCAGTGAACTGAGCAGGGCCCTCATCATAGATTGCAGGGGACTTAGCCTAACGGTCGACCGTGCGCATCGCCAATCCCATGTGCTCAACTTGTTCGATGATCTCCTTGAGGGAGGTGACACCGAAGTTGCGTTGGCCAAGAAGGTCGTCGGCGGTGTAAGCGATCAGGTCGCCGATCAACTTGATGTCCAAGTTAGAAAGGCACTTGCGCGCGCGCACACTGAGGTTTAATTCATTCACCGACTTCTTAAGGCGCTCGTCATCGGGGTCGATGGAGAATGACGGAGCCGCAGCTTGAGCCGGGTTAGCAGCAACGCCGCTACCACCGGCTCCCATCGGCACCAAGTCCTCGTCCGGCCTCATGCCCAATCGCAAGCCCTTCATGTCGAGGATTTGCTTGATCTCGCTCAAGCTTGTTTCGCCGAAGTTCTTGTATGAAAGAAGCTCAACTTCAGTTTTGTCAACCAAGTCACCTAAGGTCACAATGTTCATCTTCGCAAGGCAGTTCCGTGACCGGACTGACAACTCGAAGTCGGAAACAGGGATCTTAAGGATTTGGTTCTTGCGGTCTTGGCGAACTTCTTGTTCTTCATCGTAGTACATGGATTGGGACGCCAAGGCATCCTTCAAGTACAAAGCAGCACGGGGGTGTTGCGGGTAGATGCTCAAGACACGACGGTAGCAATGGGCGGCTTCGGTGAACTGATCACGGTCTTCATAGAGCACGCCCAAGTTGATGAGCGCGTTGATATGAGGTGGCTTGCAATTCGAGAGTTTGGTGTAGCAACGCATGGCCAAGTCGTCATCACAAGAAAAATCGTGCCAGCGAGCCAAACGGAACAAGGTCAATGCGTGGTTTTCGTCAATCTCGAGAACCTTTTGATAGGCTGCGTCTGCCGCGCTGTAATCCCCATCAAGTTCTGCCAAGTGCCCTTCAAAGAACAAACCATCCGCTGAGTCTCTAAACTCGTCGTTTTGGCTGTCTAAGAATTTGCGAGCTTCTTCGGTTTTTTCCGCGGTGATAAGCGCACGCATGACCAAGACCTTCTCTTCCGCAAGAGTCGGGTTGGACTTCATGATCAGGTCGGCTGCAACACTTGGTCGTGGGTTGACACCGTCGATACCTAAGTGACCCGCGAAACATGCGGAATCAGCAAAGGCAAAGGTGGCCACCTTGCCGTTGTGGTCCTTTTCCAAATGCTCCAATGATCTGCGGTATTCATTGCAGATCCACCAGCCAATGCCAGCTTGGACACCGTTGACCTCTTGGCCATCGGTTTCGCTGAGTCTGTTGGTCAGTTCTCGGCGAGCAGTTGGGTTAGAAAGAACGGTTCGACGAAACGCGAGAACCTCACTGAGATTCAAAGCTTCGGGGCTGGTACTTGTCCAACTCCAGATATCGACCGGGCTTGCGACTTCTTCTTCTTCATCAAATTGATCGTGGGTGGATTCCATCAATGTGTATCCTCCAGTCTCCGGGTGGTGCAATTGACCGAACCTTCGGAGACGACGTATGTTCGGGAATTCCTCGGGCCGGGATTGTATCGGGCCGACACCACGGCTTAAAGGTGATTTTTTTGAGGATTGTTGGGAAGATCGTGCTTCAGCCCCTCAATCGAGACCCCGGCGAAGAAAATTGTGGCGAGGAAGGTAATCAGTGACAGGACAGACCCTTGTGAAACGTCGTTTCTCTCAACAATATGGCGGCTCAGCTCCCGTGTTGGCGAGATGAGGTCTGTCCCGGTCCGTATTGAGCGGATAGTGGCCAAGTTTTTTGTTTTAAGTCTTTTGTTGAAAAGAGTTTATGTTTGATTCGCTGACCAAGACCTTTGACACCGTCCGGCGCCGGTTTGCCGGCAAATCAAAGCTCACCGAAAGCAATATCAGCGACGCATTGCGCGAGGTGAGGGTCGCCTTGCTCGAAGCGGACGTAAATTTTCTTGTTTGCAAAGACTTTATTGCCGCTTGCCGTGAGCGTGCCATGGGAGGGGAAGTCACTAAAGGTGTTTCCCCTGGCGACCAATTCATCAAGTCGATTCACGACACTTTGGTTGATCTTATGGGGCCAGAAGACCCTTCGATTGACTGGCAAGACGGGAAACCCACCGTGGTTCTTATGGCGGGGCTGCAAGGCTCAGGTAAAACCACAACCTGTGGCAAGCTCGCCAAGAAGTTTTTGGCTGAGGGCAAAAAGCCCATGCTGGTGGCGGCTGACGTCCAGCGCCCTGCAGCTATTGAGCAACTGAAAGTCCTGGGAGGGCAGGTGGGGGTCCCGGTTCACGCTGAAGTCGGTGGCCAACCTCCAGTCATCTGTCGCAACGCTTTGGCGGAAGCTGCCAAGCAAGGTTGTGATGTCGTGATTCTCGACACCGCCGGGCGTCTCCATATCGACAAAGACCTCATGAATGAGGTGTCCGACATTGCCAAACAGACCTCACCCCATGAGATCTTCCTGGTCCTTGATTCTAATACCGGTCAAGACGCCGTTAATTCCGCCAAAGAATTCAACGAGACTCTGGAGTTGACCGGGGTCATTATGACCAAGCTTGATAGTGGTAACCGTGGTGGTGCTGCTCTGAGCGTTAAGAAGGTCACAGGCAAACCAATCAAATTCATCGGTATCGGTGAAAAGCTAGATAACCTCGCCGTCTTTCACCCAGCCCGCATGGCTGATCGAATTCTCGGCATGGGAGACGTGGTTTCCCTGGTGGAGCGGGCCCAAGACGCTATCGACGAGGAAGACGCCGAAAAAGCTGCAAAGCAGCTCATGGCTGGCACTTTCACATTCGACGATTTTCTGAACATGCTTCAGATGATTAAGAATATGGGGCCGGTCAAGGATCTGCTCAAAATGGTTCCGGGGATGGGAGCCAACATGGCAGCTTTGGATGGCTTGGACGACAAGGAGTTTTATCGCTCCGAAGCGATCATTCAATCCATGACAGCTCATGAGCGCGTGCATCCAGAAATTCTCAACATGTCTCGTCGGGAGCGTGTGGCCAAGGGGTCAGGTGTCACAGTTGAGCAAGTCCACAATCTTGTGCGCGGTTTCAAGCAAATGCGCAACCAGATGAAGGACATGCGCAAGGGTGGCATGTTCGGGAAAATGATGAACCCGATGAAAGCACTCAAG
>WFTN01000541.1 GCA_015485455.1 Planctomycetota bacterium
CATCTGCTCCCAATGCCATGACTTCGACGGCAACTACGATTTCAGGCGAGTTGAGTAACAAGATTCGTGAGCAACTGAGGTCCGGCAACAATCGAATCGATCATGATGAACAAACATGGGTAGAAGCTGACAGAAAAGACACCCTCCAAATGCTTGGTCATTCTGACCAAACACAACTGAGCGAGCCGAACGAAGCAGCAATTCGGCGAAGAGTCAGCCAAACCACCAAAATAGGCACTGTCCTGTTCTGTGCAATCTTAGCATTGGCTGGGATTCCATGGCTCATGGAACACGATTCAGAATTCGATGAGGTCAAAGAGATTCGCACTTCCATGGATCTGGATGAGCCGCCGAGCAAAGCTTCATCAGATGAACCCCAAAAACCAGTTGCCAATGAGAAGGACTCCACAGAGGATCCAAGTGATGAGCCAACATCCTTGCCGATTTTTCAACTCGACAACTATCCTAAGTTCGTCAGGACTGGCAAGATCGTCATCCACGGTTTCGTGAATCGCGACGACAAAGTCCAAATTCAGGCCAACCAGAAGAATTGGCCCATAGAGCAAAACGGAAACTTCAAGATCATTCTTCCACTCAAGCGAGGACCGAATCACTTCACCGTCTTGGGAAAAGACCAAAATGGCAAAGAAGAATGCAGGGAGATCGTGGTCCATTGGCTCCGGGATCGAGAATTCAGAAAAAGAGGTGGACTCCAGGAGCGACGCCCCATCGGTCCAAAAGGACCTCTTGGCAATCGTCCGCCTTTGAGGCCTCAAGACCGCCCCATTCGGAAGGCATTTCCTCCACCTCGCCGGGGGCGCAAGAACTAAGTCGAAGTCACTGTCCATCGACTTTCATGCCTTCGTGTTCACATCAATGTGACTTCCTGTGATCCTCCTATTCCCCACTTCACACAGCCACATTGGCAGTAGAATTGGCAGAACTCTATCTCCTGCAAAAACGCAGAGGCTCACTTTCGCCCTTTGATCTGACCTCCCGAAATCGACGAGCGGGCGAATCGCCCGAAATGTTCATGCCGAATTGGGACCACCCCTATAGCTAACCCGAAGAATTCACGACTCCGCCGCCGATCTCATGAACGAGTCAGATTGAGACCTCTCGGGATTGCATTGCAGACGATCTCCACAAACGCGGGACATGTGCAGAGAAGAAGAAAGTCAGAAGAGAACTGAGCTCAACGACGTAAAGCCCAATAAGCACTACAATCACAATCTCGTGAATAAGGCAGACAGTCAGCTCAAAAACTTGACTTCGGAGCCTAAGGCAGACATCATTCCTCGGTCCAGAAGAACGCCATCGACCACTTAGGAAAGATTCGGAGCACTTGAGATCAGCATGAACACGAATGAGAGCGACAAGAACGAAGCCCAATCCCCGAATCGACGGGAATTCGTCAAGAAGACTGCAGCCGCACTCGCCGCCACATCGATTTCCGCCTCAGACCAAGAAAAACCCCAAGTAAAATTTTGGCCAGAAGCGCACTGGGGCGAACGCATGAAGGCACCGGATGATGGCAAACACTATGCTTGGCTAGTCGACACCCGTAAATGCTTCGGTTGTCACGGCTGTGAAGTCGCTTGCAAAGCGGAGAACGATGTCCCCTTGGGCAACTATATCCGCCAGACCATCTACCAAGACTTCGAACGTGAAAATGGGCAGATGGCTCGTATCATGGTTCCTATGGCCTGCCAACACTGCGAAGATGCCCCCTGTTTAAAGGCTTGCCCTTGCGGCGCCTTGCACAAAGGTGCTGGAGGAACCGTCCAAGTCGACTATAACTCCTGCTCAGGTCATGGTGCTTGCAAAGAAGCCTGCCCCTATGGTGCGATCTACATTGATCCCGTCGCCAACCAAGCGATCAAATGCCACAACTGCACCCACCGACTTGATGTTGGCCTGGAACCCGCTTGCATCACAACCTGCCCAAGTGAGGCTCTTTACTTCGGCGACCTCAACGATCCCAAATCAAAAATTTCCCGTATGCAAAAGATGATTGATGCAGGAAAAAACACAGGATTAGAAGTGCTGCGAGACAACAAGAACACCCAACCAAGGATGCAGTTCATCGTTGACGACAATCATCCCATGGATGTCTGGGAACCCAAGATTCCTCGAGAGGGCGAGAGTTACTCAAATGACGCCTATAGTGTTTTCGAATGGGGCCAGCAAGCTGAGGGAAATGACAAATGACTGACGCGGAAAAGTCTATCAAGAGACGACGATTTCTGAAGCTGGGCGGACTCTTGGCAGCAGGTTCGGCTTTTGGATCCTGTTCAACAAACGACGACCAATCGAACGGTGAACGTAAGCGCCCGACAAAGACCGAAAATTTGGCGGTTTGGAAGAAAAATGCCGCTACTCCCTACGCGGTCGGCGAAATCGACATGCCTGGGGTCTGCCACTTGCCTGGGCCTTACAGCAAGTCGGTCTTTCCTGACCCGAACAAATACAAGAATATCGAGAAAATCCATGGCATGTGCCAGCTTTGCTCGACTGTTTGTGGCATCACCGGCATCATCAAGAACGGCAAGATCATCAAGATCGAAGGCAACCCCAATGATCCGAATACGCAGGGTCGGGTTTGCGCTCGGGGTCAAGCCGGGTTAAATCACCAATATCATCCGGAACGACTCCTCCACCCCATCCGTCGGGTTGGCAAACGGGGAGAAGGTAAGTGGCGCCGCATCACCTGGGACGAAGCCTTGGATGAGATTGCCACCCGCCTTAAACAAGTACGGGATGATGGCAACCATGAACAGTTTGCCTTCCATCAAGGACGCAGCCGAAGCAAAGACGCCGTCGCTGGTTTCTTGCGCGCCTTTGGCACCAATACCCAGCTCAATCACCGAGGTCTGTGTTCGGCAGCAAGACGGGCCGCCAACTTGACCTATCTCTTCGAGTCCGACTGGGATCTAGGAGATTACGAGAACTCAAAATACATTCTCAACTTCGGCTCCAACATGTTCGAAGCCCATCAAGGCCATGTGGCAGGGGCCCAAAGAGTCCAAAGGGGACGATTCCAAAACGGTGCCAAGTTGGTCACATTTGATGTGCGACTTTCGAATACCGCTGGCAATTCGGATGAATTCTTCATGCCCTCCCCCGGCACCGATGGTGCTATCGCTTTGGCCATGGCTCATACCATCATCAAGGAAGATTTGGTTGACAAGACCTTCTTCGACGAATGGGCCAACTGCTCCTTAGACGAACTTTGGCAGGAAGTAAAAACCTACACCCCCAAATGGGCTGAAGGTACTAGCACGGTTCCAGCCAAAGATATCGCACGTATCGCCAGAGAATTCGCCGCCGCCGCACCACGGGCTACGACCATGTGTAACCGAGGAAGCTCGGCACACATCAATGGCTACTACAACGATCGGGCGATTTTCCTACTCAACGTCTTGGTTGGCAGCGTCGGCAAACCAGGAGGGGTGTGTTGGATGTACACCGGTGGCTACGACAAGGATTATGCCAAGCCACCCAAGGCCGCCCCAAAACCTAAGACCCCAAGTATGCTGGCAGACCCCCCAGAATTCGTTCTCGCGAATCGCTGGAACAAGATGCGGGTGGGCGAAATTATCTATTGGTACCTAGAACAAGAACGGGCCAAACTGCAAGTCTATATGACCTACAACTTGGACAGCCCTCTCACCTGGCCAGAAACAGAAGTGACAAAGAATGTCTTGCTCGATGAAGACAAAATCAACTTCCATGTCTGCATTAACCCATTCTTCAACGAAACGGCTAGTTTTGCCGACATGGTCTTACCTTGGGCCACGTTCATGGAGCGTTGGGATGTGGATGCCCGGGGTGCCTACAACCTAATCCCTTACATTTCCATGCGGCGCCCGATGGTGGAACCCTTAGGCGAAGCCCGCGATATCCGCGACTTCTTTCCAGAACTAGCCCGGCGCATCGGTGGCGGCATGGAGAAATGGTTCCCCAAAGATCAATCCGTCGAAGACTATATGACGGAGTTCGTTTCCAAAGTGCCATACGACAAGAAGAAGTACTCTAGTCCCATGGATTTCTTCGCCAAGGTCGGAGCATTCGAAGACCCTAAAAAGAAGCGCTATATGGAAACCTACTTGGAGCCTCTCTCCAAGGAAGACATGAGCGGTGCAGTCATTGACCCTAAGACTAAAATCATCACCAAAAACGGCAAGGGCATTGGCATCATGTATCGGGGCAATCCGGTTGTAGGCTTCAAGACCCCAAGCCGATTGTTAGAGGTCAAGTCGGATTTCGTCGCAAAGGTAGCAAGAAACGAAGACGTTTCCGATCTCATTGCAGCAGCCAATTCGAAGGGCAAGAACCGCCCCGCGAGCCACAAACCTTATGACTACGAAATCTCACCATGGCCCATGTGGATGCCAGTAGCGGAGCACCAAGGTCTGGATGACGATCAATTGATCATGACATCCTTCAAATGGAATGTCCACAATCATGGACGCACGGCAAACTTAAAATGGTGCTCGGAAATCGTTCACTCCAACCCAGCTTGGATTCACCCAGACACAGCAAAGAAGTTTAATCTCAAAAGCGGCGACTGGATTGAGCTAATCGGCTACCGTTCAAAGGACGTCGACAGCAAAATCAAGTCGCTCAAATTGGGAACCGGAGAAACAGGAAAGCTTGAACTCCCTGTTGTCGTGACCAAGGGTGTCCATCCCCACGCAATCGCCATTTCAAACTCCCTTGGGCACAAAGAATACACACGGGTGGCCCAAGCCAAGCGCAATGACGAAATCGGTAGCCAATCGAAAGGCATGATGACTGCTGCCATGCACGATGCAGATTGGGAGCGCAACATGTGGTGGGAAGACAAGTCAGAGGGCGACCACAAGAAGTGGAAACGCAACACCGGAAATGGTTGGGCTCAAAACAACATCCTGCCGATTTCTCCTGACTACATTTCTGGCCAACAAGCTTTCAACGATACGGTTGTTCGCATTCGAAAGATTTCTGAATGAAGCCAGAGGGAAACGAAATGCCGCCAGCTGGCCCCCACTTGGGCGCCGCACCAGGAGTCGCTGGCGCCGATGTTCAACTTCAGGCGGCTGCCAGGCTGTTGTCTCATCTGCTACTTTATGAAATCGACAGTAATCTCATTGCGGAGCTCGAACAATCAGGGGCCAATGAGGTCTTGAAGGAAATGGGAATTCCTCTTCCTGCACTTACCGACAAAGAGGCGGTCGACAACTTGTCCGTCGAGTATTTCGAGAGATTCGTCAATCCAGCCGTGGGCGCCCCCCCCATCCAATCATTGGCGGAAGAAGGTAAGTATGCGGGAAAGGCATCAGAAAGCATGGAGAAAATCGCCATTGCTGCTGGCCTCACTTTCGCCTCCGACCGTACGCGAGGGGCCCCCATGGACCACTTGGGTTCCCAATTGGCTATGTGGTCCGAACTCAACGAAAGAGATCCAGCTGCGGCTAAGGATTTTTGTCGCCGTCACCTCGTCTGGGCAACACGTACCTTAGAAATCGGGTCTCCCCAGGGTTTCTATGGGCAACTAAGCCGCACAGTTTGCGAATTTATCAAGGCGATCAACCACTGATTGAAACCTCAATACCCCGAACTTTGTCACCAAGGATTACTCCTTTGCATCGCAGACAAAAAAGACGAGCAAATCAGGTGTCTCAAACGCGACAACGAGGTAGTCCCCGGTCATAAATCACTTGTTCGACATGAGAACCGCAGCGTCATGAAGACCGACTCATCTCGCAGATGGCCACAACCTTTCCTCCCCTGTCCTCGATCAATGCAATGTGCTAACCTCTGGCCGTTACACTCCGGAGCTCCAACGAAATGAATAGTTCAAGTACTGCCGAAGGCAAGGCACCAGGGATTCTACTATTTATCCTCTCCCTCTCTACTTTGGCGGTCCAGATCGCCCAAGTGCGAATCTTTTCGTATTCCCTGAACCCGTCCTTTGTTTACATGGTCATTAGCTTAGCCCTATTGGGTTTTGGTGCCAGCGGGACGCTTCTTTCAGTGGTCCCAAAGCTCAAGAATGCACCCCTGGCAAAAACATTGCCCATGTGCCTTGCACTCTTCGCCGGCTCATCGCTCTTAGCGAACTTCCTTTTTGCCCGAGCTTCCCAATCTATCGCAGCTGAACGCGGCATATCCCTCCTTTCTTCAACCACCCTTATTTTCGCCAGTTTCTCGATACCGTTCTTCTTTGCGGGCATGGGTGTCGCGTTAGTCTTGCTGTCGAATAGAGAACTTCTGAGCCGCCGCTATTTCGTC
>WFTN01000542.1 GCA_015485455.1 Planctomycetota bacterium
GCTCAATACTGTTTATTCCGGCAAGTGGTGGGCTAACTTCGTACGGCGCTTACTCAGTCAGCTTTGGGAACGCCTTGTAACGGAGACATTCCTCTTGACGTTTGAATCATAGAATAGTGACGTAATTAGCCAAAACAATTTCAGAAGTTCTTGGTAATCCACTCATTGTGACGATTCTCAAATCGCGAGATTTCGCTATCTAGTTGGTCTGAGGACGGTTTAACTCGATCGGGAGGCAAAGGCTGGCATGGGGAATGTTGTTATCATTTTCGCCGATTACATCCAGAATTAAAGGACCGCAAACGTGAAACCCAGAATCAAGATTGGCTCGGCGAAAGTGGAATCTGGGGCTGAGTTGACCTTATTTCAGCACGATCGGGACTTTCTTCTGACGGCAGATGGGGACGTCCTCATGAGTACGCGTTTGCGGCATTCCGAGGAGCAACTCGCTGTCTATGCACTGCCAGCCACTCCAAGAGACAGCAACGTTCTTATTGGTGGCCTGGGCATGGGGTTTACCTTACGCGCCACTCTGGATCGCCTTTCTGAGTCAGGCCGGGTCCTACAAGCCGAACTTGTACCGGCCATCGTTGAGTGGAATCTGGGCCCATTGGGTTCCAAGACGGACTATCCCATCCAAGATCCCCGTGTCGAAGTGGTGGTCGATGATGTCCAGCGTGTGATTCTTCGGTACCAGGACGAATTTGACGGGATTATTCTGGATGTTGACAATGGCCCCTCCGCCATGGTGACACCCCAGAACGGCCAACTCTATAGTCAAGAGAGTCTTTGCTTGTGCTACCGAGCCCTCAAGTCTGGAGGCAGACTCGTCGTATGGTCTGCCAATGGAGACCGAGAATTCGCCAAACGCTTGGGTGTCGCCGGTTTTCAAGTTTCGGCGCACAAGTGCAAAGGGGGCCGTGGCAAGAGTGTCCCAACTCACATCATCTTTGTCGGGCAGAGGCTATGAGGTTTTCTGGAGGCGACGATGAAAGACTAAGGGCATTCAATGACCGTGATGGTCTCGACCAAGTTACCGTTCTTATAGATGGTAAGAACGTCACCAGCGGAGTAGTTTCCATTGAGCACCTTGACTTCAATTTTGTTGGCACCAAGGACTGTGGTAATGACGCTGACAGTATGATCGTTTACTTTTGCCGTAAAGTTGTCGCCATCTTTCCAAGCGTAGTGCTGGATGAAGTCGCTATTTTCGCATTGATTCATTGTTGAATAGATTTCCTAATCGATGACAGAATGTGTTCTGGTTCTTCGCCTAAAATGTGGGCGTCCTTGCGGACATTCTCCACAATTTCGGGCCATTTGAAAGTGCGAAGAAAATTACGAGCTGCAAGTGTGTGGAGAAGGTACTTGCCCTTGCTGTCAGCCAAGCCCCCGGCGAGTACGATGGCTGACTTGCAGATGGCTTGTGGCAGGTGTTTGGTTTCGGCCAGTAGGAAGAGCTGTGCTTGATGCTCTTCGGAGTCAGAATTATTGCTAGAAAACCATTCTAAGATGCGCTCTTCTGACCAACGGGACACCGGCTCCAAAGATTTGCTGATCGCTACCAAGTCTGTGATTTTCCCATCCAATGTGGCGATTTCTTGTTGTAGTCGAGCATTTTCGCCTCTGAATTCAGCGGTCAAGAAGCCGAGAGTGATACTTATTCCCAACAAAAGAGCCAACATCCATTTCGACATACTTGAAGTCGGGATTTCAGCAGAAGGTTGCAGATGGTATGGGCCGGCGGGACTCTCAGGGCCGTCGTATTGAATTAGCGTGTCAATCAGATTGCTGAAGTCAGGAGGTGAGGCTGCCAAGCTCAGAAGTTTGTCGCAGGAAGGGCAGTGGCTAATGTGGTCCAAACGGCCTAATGGCAAGTCACCACTGTGGCTATAATTTTCAAGCTCTTGGGCGGTCAGGCAGTTTGGGCCGACCTGATCTGTGCTTGGCTGAGTGCCGTTTTTCTTCCTCATTTCAGGGGTCTCCCTCTAGTCTGGTTATTAGAAGAAGCGCGATCGTTCCGTTTCATGACAACAATTCTCAAAATTTCTTGTTTTTCTCAAGGAGATTCTGAATACGAGCTTTCAGTCTCGATATCTGTGAAGCCAAGTACCCCTCAGTGATCTGGAGTTGTTTGGCCATTTCCTTGCGGCTGGTATCTTCTCTGAGAAGCAACTCTACAAGCTCAATTTCTTGGTCTTCTAAGTGGTGTTTGAGAGATCTGACGAGCTCCCCCATGATGGTTCGCTCCGTCGGTTGCACCACGGTCGTTCCAGGGTTTTCGTCGTCAAGCAAGTCAACATGGGGATGACTCACCTTCTTGTGATTGGTGCCGATCGTCCGGACTACAACCCAGATGTATGCCCGAATGCCAGCTTCGGTGGAGAAATTGGCTAATTTTGCATGGCGAAACATCCGCACCATGACTTCCGCATGAACTTCTTTCGGATCCAATTCAATGTTGAGTTGCCTTGTGGCAGCGAGAACGGTTGACCAACTGCTGATGGCGAACTGATTCCAAGCCTCATCATTTTTTCGATTTGACACGATCGAATCGACAATTCTTAGCAGCTTGTCTTCACTTACTTTTTGCATGGATCCTCATTGCAGGCAAAAAGTTGGTGCTGTTGAGTGAAATCCGTCGAACTCGCACAGTTAGGC
>WFTN01000543.1 GCA_015485455.1 Planctomycetota bacterium
CAAGTCGGTGAGGTAGTCGTAACGAGCTTTCTCAGGGAGGAAAATGGCCCCTTGACTCTCAAAATCCTGTGGGACGATCTCTCGCGTCACGCCCCCACGGCTGGGAAGAGTCGAACTAATCTTAGCCTTGGTCACATCAAAACGAGTCGTGGCGTGCCGCAGGAAAATCAGGCCCAGCACCGGCATCGAGTATTCGGTCGCGTTCAGCTTCGAGTTGGCGCGTAATCTGTCTGCTGATTCCCAAAGCGATGCCTCAAGCTGCCTAAGATCCTTATGCATTTTCTCTCCCCATTGGCGGTGTTGCATGGTTATCTGGACCAATCACCAAACTATCGAGTAGCTTGCTGAACCCAACAGGAAAAAGTCCAAAGTCGCCCAAACGCTCACACATACACTTAGTGTACGAGAACCAATCTCATGTGTCCAACTCTGGCGAATCGCTTCAAGGCGTGACGACCAGATGTGAACAATCTGCCAATGATGAGCTCGCATCGACAGCTGTTCTATAAACAAATTGTACACTTGTTATGGCCGCAGTGAATTTTGAACAGGCAATTCGCGCCATTTATCCAGCTGTGAATATACCAGTGAGCATCGTGCTCAAGTTTTTCTAAGCGCGTCAGGCAAAAATCTGTCAATTTCGGCATCAGAGAACGTCATGTCTTCCAGCTTCGTCAGTGCTTCCTGTGCTTTCCGATACGCCTTGTAATTCGTGCTCGGAGTCCCAGAATAAACGCCATGAAGCTCATCCATTAGGTCCTCACGTCGAGTGATCATCTCATTCAACGGCATAATTTGCATTCTTAAGTCTGCGAGCAGGGAGAAATACTTCTCGCGGATAATCCAAAGGTCAGAGCCAGCTTGCCGATGTTTCTGCGCGAGTTCACCCAAATCCTGAGCCTTGGTGTAGGAGTTCAATGCGAGAAGTACCGTCGAAATCACGCCGCCACAAATAGCGCCGATCTGGCCTGTGCCCAAAGCTACTGAAACAAAACCGGCTGTCGTAAGTGCAGAGAGAACTATTTGGATGTTTCTTAGGCGCGACTGAAGGGCGAGAAGAATATCAGCACACTTCTCGTGCGTCTTGTGTGAATAGACAACTCTCCCGAAGCATTCTCGCAACTGGCATTCGAGTATGGCAGTGTCATCCGCCAACCTCAATTTCTCAGGTTGATTTCCCACTTGACTCCTCCCTCTTAATAGTCATCCATCACCTCGAGTCATCGAACATTAGCCGTTTGAACTAATTGGAACGTGGACTCTGTCCTTCGCGACCACGACCCCATTCTTGATCGCATAACATTCGACAACATGGTCACCCTTGAATTTGGTTGGCTCACTCTTACTCTCGTACCCATCGTCACTGACGATTTGGCCGCGTACTATGTCGCGGCTTCGTGCTTCTTCACCTCGATTGAGGACTTTCCACTTGATCGAGTAGTCACCGACTACGTTATTCGCAGTGATTTTGAACTTGAGCGTCTTTCTTGGAAGAAGGGGAATCATCTTTTGGATCATGGCCCTCAATGTGTACTTCCGAAAACCACTCTGTTCCACATCACAATCAATCCTCAGATTATGTCGAATGTCGATCGGATATTGATCCTCAATGAATTCTTCCGTGTCATTCCAAGTCGCATCCATCCGAGAAGCTGAACTTTCCTTGACGATCTCAGCATGTGTAGGAAATGGACGGCCAAATATCTTCTTCCACTTGTCGTTGACGCCTTTTGCACCTTCAGCTTCGATGGCTGTGAGGCATAGTTTGTATGCTTTCTTTGCCTTACCCTGAAACGCATTTTTCACCTTAACATGTTGATTGCTTCCAGGCGCGGAATATCGATCTTGTTTGGGCAAGGCAGCCAAATATCCAAAGAAATCTCGGTTGAGTAGGTCATATTGGGAATAGCTCTTTTCATCATAGTCGCTCGTTGACTGCAAGAAATTGTAGGCAAGAGTATCGACCACGAGTCCACCAATCCCAACACCATGTTTGTTCTTCCAAGCCCGAGTCATCCTACACAGTCGTCTGAGATTAGAGTTCTTCTCCTTGTCCAACTGTGAAATTGCAGCCATCTCTAAGACTGGTTTAGTGTTTTTCCATGCGCCACCGCTCTTCGTATCTGGATATTCAAAACTTCCATCCTCTTGCTTGAAGACAGGTTGAACTTCCACATGAAAATTGGTGTACGTGACCGTCACCACCAAGCGATCAACACACACTTTGGTTTTCGGGTAACGATCAAGAATGGCATCCTTGGCGTCCTGAAGCAACTTAAGTTGGCCTCCACTTGAGTAGGTTCCCCATTTCGACTGAGGCATCAAATAGAGCATGTCCAAGTCTGAGATACCGTCGATGCCCGTTTTTCTTCCAAAAGAACCAACTTGCAGAGTATTGGCTGTTTTTGAATCCGTATCTCGGAAGACTTTATTCAGCGCTGCCGTGAGCTCGCCGTAGCGAAGACTAATCAGGTCCGCGTTGGCAATTGCAAGATTGGCATTGAACTGCATGAACA
>WFTN01000544.1 GCA_015485455.1 Planctomycetota bacterium
GGAAGAAGAGTGAGAAGTTTTTTACTGTGGCGACGTGGGCTTCCTTAAGTTCTTCGTTCCAATCTTCGAACCGTTTCTTCACCCGATCTTCCGTGCGAAAAATCTGAATCACGCGGATGCCGGTGACGCATTCGTTGATGAAGCTGTTGAGCCTCGTGACCCGTGATCGTACCCGACGGAACAGTTGTTGAGCTTCGCGCTTGAAGTAGAAACTCCATGCCGAGATGAATGGCACCAAAGCCAAGCTCAAAAGAGCAAGCTTGACATTGATGGCAAAAAGGACCGTGAGGGTGACCCCGATCATGACCAAGTCGTAGAAGAGGACATCGATCCCTGAAGTGAATAGTTCAGCCAAGGCTTCGATGTCACTGGTCACCCGCGTCACCAGTTTGCCCACGGGATTGGTGTCAAAGAACCTGAGATTCCGTTTTTGTAGATGACGGAAGACGTGGTTACGGAGATCAAAAATGATGTTCTGGCCAGTCTTGTTGGCAATGTGGATCTGTCCGTAGCGCAGGCCGAAAGTGAGTAATCCAATGCCTGCGCCCAAGAGAGCAAGGACTCCCAAAGCATGAATGCGTTGGTCAGGGTCGTGAGTGGCGCTTGTATCCAAACCCGTTATCTGCGACAGAAGCTCACCAATGGCGTCTAAGAAGTTATAGCTTGCAAGTTCTCGTCCTCCTCCCCCGAAGGTGTGATCGATGGCCCAGCGGATGACCAAGGGAGTGGCCATTGTGGTCAAGGACAGGAACACGAGGAGCACAACGCTGGCCAGAAGATACTTGATGTAGGGTCGGGCGAATGGGGCGAACCTGCGATACATGGCCCAGTCGAGGATCTTGCCGGTGGTGGCGTCTTCGTGGACGCTCACCTGGGGTTTCTTCGAACTCATGCGGCGTCGATCTCCTCTTTGAGAAGTTGACGTCTGAGGGTGTTGGCGTACCAACCATCTTGGGCCAAGAGGCTGGCATGATCGCCTTCTTCGAAGATGGCTCCGTCTTTGAGCACGATGATGTGGTCGCAGAACATGATGGAACTCATGCGGTGGGCGACGATGATCATTGTTTGTTCTTTGTTACGCCGCAAATGGTCGAGGATTTTCTCTTCTGTATTGGTGTCCACCGCCGAAAGGCAATCATCGAGGATGAGAGTTGCTGCCGGGTGAATCAATGCTCTGGCGATGGCTACTCTTTGCTTTTGTCCGCCGGAAAGAGTCAGGCCACGTTCACCAATGAGTTGGTCGAAACCGTTGGCAAAGGACTCGATTGATTGCCGTACTTGTGCCGCTTCCGCAGCATTGCGGACGGCCTCTTCGTTGTCCTCATTGGGGTCCAGAGCAAAGGCGATGTTAGCTGAAAGTGTGTCTGAAAACAGGAATGTCTCTTGGGGGACCATGGCGATCGATCGTCTCAGATCGTTCAATTTTAGGTTGCGTGTGTCGATGCCATCTTGAAAGATTGTGCCTTCCGGTGGGTCCAGTAGGCGCCCGAAAAGTTGGGCTATTGTTGACTTGCCGCAACCCGTAGGACCAACGATGGCCAAAGATGAGCCAGCCTCAACTCGAAAAGAAATATCTCCTAAGACATCTTCATCGCTGCCGTCATGGCGATAGGTCAAGGACTTAAACTCCCAAGTACCACAGAGTTGAGTGTTCTCATGGGGACCATCCTCGATTTCTGGTTGCTCCTGAAGAAGGGTATCTAAGCGCTCCATGGCTACGTCGGCTCTTTCGAAGAGAGCCAATGTCCATCCCATGGCGATCATGGGCCAAACCAACATGCTGAAATAGCCAAAGAATGCGATGAAGTGGTCAAGAGCGAATGTACCTTGAATGACTCCGCGTCCGCCAAAGTAAAGCAAAGCGACGGCCACGAATCCAGAAATCAACTCGATGAGCACGTGCATGCGACCTCGAGTCATCGCCATCTCCATGGCGTCATCGATGTACTGGGAAGCCTCGTTCTCAAAGCGTTGCACTTCATAATCTTCGCGAGCGAAAGCCTTCACCACGCGGCTGCCAGAGAAACTTTCTTGAGACAAAGATGAGAGTGCTGCGAGTTGTTTTTGGACTCGCAAAGAGGCTTGGTGCAGTTTGGGCATGACACTGCGAATCATCAAGAACATGACACCCATGGGAACCAAGGTTGCCAAAGTGAGTTTCCAGTTTGAGATCATCATGAAGATGATGGCACCGATGGCCATAGAGCCTGTTTGAAACATGTGCATGACCCCCGGGCCAACTCCCATGCGCACGGCTTCTACATCAGCCGTTAGCCGTGACATGATGTCGCCGGTTCGGGCTCGGTTGAAGAAAGAAAAAGAGAGGGTGGAGAGATGAGCGAAAACACGATTTCTCAAACGTTCCTCAAAGGAACGACTGGAGCGAATGAACAACCAACGCATCCAAAATTGAGAAAACGCCGTGCCGATGGCGTAGAGAATCATCAACACCACGTATTGCTGAATGACAGCGTTGGGCGCACCCTCCTGGACGCCAGCGATTGTCTTGCCCACATAATAGGGCAGGGCTAAGGCAAGCAGTCCCCTTAGGACCATAAACACCAATGCCATCCGGGCTCGGGCCTTTTCTGGGGCCCAAAGCTCTTTGACGATCGGATTTCTCAGAATTCGGAACAAATGCCCACTCCTGACCAGATTTCATGATTGAGGCGGGATGGGACTTTACCCACCGAGTTAACGACTTATTGCCATGTGCTGAGAGCTTTGAGGCAGTTTGAGTGGTTCATGCAGCAAAGTCTCAGGCCGGGAATCGTAGCCCCCAGTGGGGAGTGAATCAAGAAGCTTGGGAAGACGACCGATAGGGTAATCAGTGCCCCTATTTCGGAATCCTTCGCGCTTCCCACACAAGGACGAAACATGTCTCGATATCTCATAGTACTCCTGAGTTTGATCCTGATTGCACCATTTGGATTTGGACAGGACAAAAAGGCTGACTCAAGTGTGAAAATGGAAGGTCCTTCCGGTTTCGTGAAAGTCGAAATCATTTTGGACAACGAAGCCGTCTTTCAGGGTTTGGTTGACAAAGACCGCATGGTGGAAGTTGTTAAGCGCCATCGTTACGTGCGACTCAAGTCTCACCAGCGCAAGAGATTCGGGGCTGGCGTTCGGCTGTGGTACTACGATGGCCTAGCCGGATTCTTGTTTTTCCCCTATCGTCATATCGCCGAAGTGAAAATGGGTAAAGAACTCAGCATGCGCCAACTGGCCTTGGTTGAATCTAAGGCTTCGGAGTTGCGAGCGAAGCGCGAGCAAGCAGCCGCTGAAAGAGCCAAAGCTAAAATGGTGGTGGCGGCTAAGAAAGCAAATGCCAGTCCATTGGATGATGCATCTCAAGCTCTTCTTGATCGTTGGTCTCCCCAGAAAGGGTGGACCGAGGAAAAGTTTGGCGACATGCAAAAGCGTGCCATCACCGAAGGCTACGAGTTTTCCACCGAGGAAGCTGCCTGGGCGAAAATCTATCCAGATTGGTTGAAGGCCCTCAGGCTTAAGCAAGCTCCAGCCAAGGTCGCTGAAGTGGCACCTAAGAAACCCGCTCCCAAGACCGCCAAGTTGGTCACCAAGAAAAAGCCCAATAATTCCAAGCCAGCCACTTCCAAAGCGCGCACGGTCACTGCGGACAAGAATGGCCGCATTCACGTCAAGATCAACCGACCCAAGAAGCGGCCCCAAGGAAAGACCTCCGGAGCTGCTCGGGGCATCCGTTAATTCCACCCTCCGGTTGGGGAATATGGGGCTGTCAAGTCTCACCTGACCTCGTATAGTCGGGCATGAGCAAAGCACCTTGGGAGTTTCCGCTTTGGGGCCCTATGATGTCGCCATTGGGCGCTGTCTATGGTGCTGCCATGGCGTATCGTCGGAAGCGCTACGAGACAGGGCAAAAGGCGCAGCACAAATTCTCAATCCCGGTGATTAGTGTTGGCAATTTGACCGTTGGGGGTGTTGGCAAAACACCTTTGGTGGCCAAGATCTTGTCTATGCTCCCCTGTGGCGTGAAGGCTTGCGTTCTTTCTCGGGGTTATGGTGCCCAAGTGGAAGTATCGGGCTTGAACGATGAAGGGCACATGCTGAGCCAACGATTTCCTGACACTTTGTTCCTTCAAGGGAAAGACCGAGTGGCGGCTGCTCGGGGCAAAGTCGAAGATGTTGATGTCATCATCCTCGATGATGGAGCTCAGCACTTAGCGATTCATCGCGACTTAGAAATCCTTGTTTTCGATGGGGGAGATTTGGATAGGCCGCGCTTTGTCTTACCGGCCGGGCCTTGGCGGGAGACTTTGACCGCTGCTCAATCAGCTAATCTCTTGTTTTTGACGCGTTGTGATGAAGTGGATGAGGCTGCTCTTCAGCGGAGTGAACAGGTTCTCCGTGGCCGTTTCCCCACGATTCCAGTTTTCTTGGCTCGGCACCAGACGGTGGGCTTTAAGGATGCAGATGGGAGTGTCTTGGACTTGGGGGAGTTGAGCGGGCGGCGGGTCTTAGCTGTGTCCGGTATTGGCAAACCCAAGTCATTCTTACGCAGCTTGGAGAGTGCTGGTGCCGATGTAGTGGGACGTTTGGACTTTGAGGACCACGCGTCTTTTGGATCCATCGAAGGGCAGAGGGTGACTTCGATTTTTCGCGACCTGAATGCAGAGTTGATCGTCACAACGGAAAAAGACGTGGCCAAGATAGTTCCGGTTGTAGGCTCACAGGAACGCTCTCATCTACGGGTGCTGCAGATTGAACTCGACATAGGAGAAGGGGAGCAGGCTTTGGCTCATGCCATGGACACTCTCGGGTTGGGGATGGATTCAACATAGTCGAAAAAATGTTAACCTCAGGACAGAACGATAGTGTCGGGTTGAGCGAGGGATTTGGCTTTGTCACCAAGCGGAAAGAGAATCGCTGAGATCGTGGGAGCTTTTGCAGGGGCTAAGGTCGCTGTGGTGGGCGATTTCATGGCTGATGTCTATCTTCATGCGGCTCCTGCTCGTTTGAGTCGGGAGGCCCCGGTGATGGTGGCAAATTGGGAAGGGGAAACAGTCATTCCCGGCGGGGCTGCCAATGCGGTCCATAACTTGGTGGCATTGGGGGCCTTGGTTTATCCCGTTGGCATCGTCGGGGAAGACTCCGCAGGCATCATGTTAGGCGAGTTTTTTCAAGAATCTTGCCACAACACATCTGGCATTATTGAGCAAAACGAAGTGGCAACGGTCTCGAAGATGCGGGTGATGGTGGGGGAAGAGGGCCGCAGTAAGCAACAAGTCTTGCGAATCGATAAAGAACCAGCGCAGCAACCGAGTGAGAAACTGGGGCAGGACGTCTTCCATCGCCTCATGACCATTTTGCCCGATGTCGATGCGGTCTTGTTCTCCGATTATGGCTACGGCTTAGTCAAAGGGACGTGGCCTCGGGTTTTGCGTGCAGAGAATCCTCAGGTGATTCTCACTGCTGATTCCCGCTATGCCCTGGGGGATTTTGTCGGTGTGGATTTGGTCACACCGAATCACAGTGAAGCCGAGGCTCTTTTGGGGAGTCCCGTGTTGACCGACGAGGAAACGAAAGTGGCAGCTCATACTTTGCGTGAGCGCTTAGGTGCCAAGGCTGTACTGATTACCCGCGGTAACCGGGGGATGCTGCTTCATGATGGCGAGGGCGATTTTTTGGTGGCGGTCAGTGGGGCTGAGGATGAAGTCACGGATGTAAGTGGAGCTGGAGACACGGTGATCAGTGTGGCGACTTTGTCTTTGGTGGCCGGGTCGAATGCTCTGGAAGCGGCTCATCTGGCCAATGATGCCGCTGGCGTGGTGGTGACAAAACCGGGGGCTGCCACAGTTTCACCTGAAGAACTCTTGGGCCGAGCTCTCAGCTAGGGCAGCCCCTATCCCCCGAGCTTGTTGTCGATTCGTCATCGAATTCACTCAAAGTCAATAAGAATTGCTCTGGCAACACTTTAGCCCTTGTAAGTCGTCCCTGTTTCCAGTTTTATAGAGCCACAAACACTTTGGGGAATAGCATGGCCAGGAATAAGAAAACAGCCGGACCTGACTTGGGGGCTGTGATCCTCGAGAGCGCCGAGGAATTGAAAGACATCGTCTTCTGCTTGCAAGCCGAGAACAAGACTGTGGTGATGACCAACGGCACCTTCGATATCTTGCACGTAGGGCATATTCGCTGCATCAAA
>WFTN01000545.1 GCA_015485455.1 Planctomycetota bacterium
CATTGCGAGTTGCAACATCGCTGCTCTCAACCCGCAGTTTGAGTGCCGCCAACCCCGACTCGATCTTGTGTGTAGCCGTGTAAATTCCCGCTGCCAAACGAATAGAGGTGTCATGGTGATTTACTATGGACGGTAAAATGGATTCAATGTCCCCATCCCCTTGCCTCAAATGCTTCCGAAACTTCTTGAAATCTTGCGGTCCCAAAGTTCCCTTCTTGAGCTTAAGGAGCAGACTCTCCATGGATCCCTGGCGAGATGATTCATGAACGCTGCCAGCGTAAAAGCGAAATGTAGATAGCGCCAACCCCATGCGCGCCACTTCTTGAGGTTCCAATAGTGCGATGTCTCTTTGTTCACTCGGGTCAACCTTAAGGTCGTAGAGTTCAAATAGATCAAGCCTTCGATCATGGATCAGCTTGTAGCGTCCGTCGCGAATAGCGTCGAGATTCCCATTCACAAACTGAGGCCAGCGAAATTGAGCGAAACAGAATCCTGAAGGCCACATCGATCTGGGTTGGTCGAGAAGAATGGGGACCAAAGAATGCCCGCGATCATCAGATTCTCGGGGTAGACCCACGATCTCACGAATGGTTGAGGGCAAATCAATAAGTTCTACGGGCGTTGAGCAAGATCCAGGTTTGATACCCTCACCAACAAAAGCGAAAGGAACATGAATCTGCTCTTCGTAAAGACTGGAGTTATGGCCAACACCCCCATGATCCTGAAACTCCTCGCCATGGTCGGAGTGAACGATCAAGAGAGGATTCGACAGTTCTTTGTCCACAAAATCGATGAAAAGCCCCAGGCTGGCATCAGCAAATTCAACTTCCCGATCATAGCGTTGACGAAGAGTCGCATCCTCGCCCAAACCATCTCGGTCAGTTGGCGGACCATGGGGATCAAACAGATGAAGCCACAGAAAAATCGGTCGATCATCTTGAGGACGATCCCGAAAGGCTGCCATAGCCCTCTCGATGACACGGGGGGACTTCCTTAAGCGATCACCTGAGTCATTGACAAAACTAACGAAGCCCCGTTCGAGATGTTTTCTGTCGAGGGCAAAGAGGTTCTTGGGAAACGACGTTAAGGCATAGGTCAGAAAGCCCTTTTCCTTCAAAGATTGTGGCAGGTTGGCTCCTTGAGACTCAGGTTCTTCATTCTTCAAACTCACGGAGGTGGGATACTGGCCAGCCAAAAAGGAAGCAACCGCATAGCGCGTCGAGGGGAATTGACTCCAAGCGTTCTCGAAAGATCGTCCTCGAGCCAACAGCGCATCCAAGTTGGGCGTCGAAGCCTGACCGCCGTGGGCCGACAATGCGTCATAGCGCAGGGTGTCAACGGTGATCAAAATGACATCCTGACGACGACGCCTCGGCATCAAACGATCAAGAATCTCTACCCGAGTGGACCGGTGATTGTTTAGTCTTCGTAAGAGATCTTCATCGATCGGAGAGTCTTCTTGAGCCTCTTCCTCACTGAGTACCCAGACACCCAGGGAAGGGCTCAGCCGCCCGGTCCTGAGTACCAAAGCGCGCATCTCGGGCGAAACAAAAGAAACAACGCCACTTGCAGCGAGTGCGAGGAGGAGAATGCCCAAAACCAAGTGGGTAACTCCCAGGCCAACTCTACCCCGCTTCCCCCAAGGCAAAAAACCGAGCCCACCAAAAAGGACACCGAAAAATGCTAAGAGATGATGAGCTGCCAAGTACTTTCTGACCAAGAAAGGTCGTTCATCGAGCCAAAAGCAAAAAAAGGCGAACAGCAACAACAGAAGACTCAAAAGGCGGCGTCCCGTGGTTGCCTGTGCCCAGCAAAGGCTCAAACCACCACCGAGGTAAAGCCCCACTCCGAGGGCCACCAACACCCCCAGCCGGGCCCAAGAGCTCCAGGCTTGCTGAGCAATCCAATCGCCCTCGAAGAGCTCGTAGACCCAAGGCTGACTAATCAAGAGAATCGCCATAAGGGGCAAGACGAGAGCCAAGTTTCGTCGTTTGCGCCCCACAACTTGTCCGACAACCAGAAAAGCCAGACAGATGGTCTGAGACACCGCGCCCACAACCAAAGCCATGCCCAAGAACACAGCCAAGTTTCTTGCAGAGAATGAACCTGATGAAAAAAGGCTCCATGACTCGACGGCAATCCAGGTAAGACTGACACCCAAGCCAAAAGTTGCCGCCGAGGGAAACAGGCCGGAATTCTTCAAGACCAAATTGTGGGAATCGCTTGTCATGATGATTTGTCTTATGGCAAATAATGGTCAGGTGTGCACACTCAACGGCTCACTTTCACCCGAATCGGCGGTACCAAGTCTAAGTCGGCCCGCCCAAGCCGAATCCCGATTTCTAAGGACGATCCCGCGGCTCTTGCCAGAACCAAAGGTGCCGCCAGAATCATACTCTCCCCAGGCAAGACCCCAAGGTTCGGTAGAGGCAAGACCTGAGGCTCACTGAGGCGCTCTCCCTTAGGGCCAAGAAGTATAGCAACTAAGTACTCCGTCTCCGGGCCCAGCCCACCCACCATGGCAGAGCTATTCTTATCAAGACTGACCCGTACAAGAAGAGGAGTTCGGCCATGCTCCCCGGCCCGGGGTTTTTGTCCTGGTAGCAGCTCAATTTTGCCCAAAAACGGTTTGCCATGACTCTTGCCGATGGTGAGCAAGCGATCAAGAATGTCACCAACAGCCTCGCTTTCATTTGCCTTCTGGGCAAGAAAAGGTTCGATGAGTGGAATAGCATCTGATCGCCTATCCCAGGTGTTCATGAAGAATGACATTTCCAGGGCAATACCATAATCCACAACTCCGATGGTCTTCATGATGTTGCCGCATTTCTTGAACAAAACCATGGCTTGGTTCAAGGCTCCAGGCTGAGCAGCGAGGCTTCTCCCACTGATAGCCATCACTTCTGCTTCACTTGCGGCTTTGATCCATCCCTTCGGCAAAACTTGAGAAGAGGCCGCTTCCATCGCACGATCTCTGAGCCCTCTATCTGGTGATTGTATCAACCGGCGAAGAATCGGCTGCCCTAAGTCCACCGGGATCGTCTTAAGTACCTCGGCAAGAACGCTTCCTTGCTCGGTTTGCCCAATTCCCCCACTGATTCGTCCGTAGAGGGATGGCATAAAAGAAGCATCCCCACGATGAATCAAGACCCGCAGCGCCATGGACTCGAGATCCAAGTCCCGCCCTTCTTGACCCAACGATTGGTGAATGACAAACCTGAGAGATTGATCGCCAGCCAAGTAACGTGCCAACCAAGGTATGAGTCGCCTCGAGCCCGTGAACGCCGGGCTCATCCATGGCAAAGTTGCGAGGGGGATATCTTCTCCAAGAACAGCCAAAGCGATCCGAGCCTCTTCTGAAGCGCTAGCACTTTCATCGGAGGCAATCGTCCGCAATGCCGCCACCCCATCTTCTTCGCCATAAGACATGACATGCAATAACACGGCATGCCTCAATGGCTTATTTTGATTCCTGAGCAAAGGGACTAAGAGGGCCGGGTCTCGGCAAGGTTCTTGTCTTAGAATCGTGCGGAGTTCTACGAAATCAGAAGCTGACAAGTCTTCCTGGGCAGCCCTTTTCAGCAGACGGCCAAGAACAACCTGGGGCGCATCATGGCGATCACTCAGACCGGCGTAGGCCCGCATGGTGGCCAAAACCGTCTGCAGACGTGCCAGCCTCTTGGGCTGGTTCAAAGCCAAGTTGTGCTGTTCTTCCGGGTCAACGTCGAGATCGAAGAGTTCGAACAAACCCAATCCACGGTTGTGGATGAGTTTCCAGTTTCTCTCACGAACCGCATCCAGATTTCCTTGAGCAAACTGTGGCCAACGAAACTGACTCAACACGCAAGGTGCAGGCCAATGGGAAGGATTATCGCCGAGTAGGATCGGCAGCAAAGAGTTTCCACGATCAAGGCCCTCATCTTTCAGACCAAGATAGCGACGAACCGTTTTCGGCAAGTCGATCAACTCCACCGGGGAATCGCAAGACCCGGGCATGATCCCAGGTCCCCAAAAAATCAAAGGGACACGAATCTGCTCTTGATACAGACTCGAGTTGTGGCCGATCCCCCCATGATCCTGAAACTCCTCTCCGTGGTCCGAATGCACGATAACCAGAGGTGGCTGCTCCATCGTTGCGAACCAGGAG
>WFTN01000546.1 GCA_015485455.1 Planctomycetota bacterium
GAACGGACATTCTTGGATTGACGACTTCACCTGGATTCGACGCTGGAATCCATGCAACCGAAACTGGTGATCGCCACAAGAATGTGGCCATGACCAAGGCATTCTATCTGATCGGTCGGGTACTCGACGACACTGATAAACCGATTGCCAAAGGATACGTTTCATTTGAACTCCTGACAGAGAACGGTCGATGGAGATCTCTCGAATACATTGAATGCAGAACGGATAATGATGGTCGTTTCAAGCGGGCGGTCAACACCTCGGGTGTCTTCAGGATTAAGATGGTATCTGTTCCTGGGCCCACTGGCACTCGAAATTTCTTTACTAATCAAGGTGACACAATCTCGCCTGGCATTCCAAACTACATATTCCATGCCAGTCAAAGAAAGCAGGGATCTTCAGAAGAATCTGTGGGGCCTCTTAAGCTCCGGTAGGTCTCCCATCGCGTGATCGCGCGATTTCGGTGGCCGCAGCCGCAGCTGCCGTCAATTGGCCTTTGTCTGTGACATTGATTTTCCCCCAGTTTAGTAGATACGGAGAAAGGAGTATATAGTGCTCCAGAAAGGTGGCCCGTTCCGCGGGGCAAGACTATAGGACTGAATGAATCACAAAACACTGTACCACGTTGCTCGGGCTTTGCCGTGGCGTTTCACATGGCCACCGTTGACCAACTCCCGCAAGCGTACCTTAAGTGTGTTTTGATTGGCCCCTGTTTGCTCGACGATCTCGGCTATGGTCAAGCGATCGTTTTCTCTTAGCAATTCCATGATTTTCAAAGACAAAGTTGGCAAAGGTTTGTTGACGACGTTCTGACCCTGTTCGACTTTTTCTGCCAAGTTGTTCTTTTGCTTCCTTAGGCAGCGCAAGAAGAAACCGATCCAAGGTTCCCAGTCTGGATAATCCTGTTTGAGGGTTATCTGGGTGCGGCGCAAAGCTCTGTAATAGAGGTCTTTGTTTTCTTCGACCACGTTTTCGAGGGACGCGTAGGGGACATAATCATAGCCCGCGCGCAAGAGCATCAATGTCGTGAGGATACGAGATAACCTGCCGTTGCCATCTTGAAACGGATGGACGGCTAAGAATGCAACATTGAAGACCGTAATGATCAACAGGGGGTGCATGGATTGCTCAGCCATGGACTTGGTTGCCCATTGAACCAATTGCTCCATTTCTCGAGGTGTATCGAAAGGGGTAGCGGTCTCGAAGACGACGCCGATTTCATTTCCCTGAGCATCACGAGCGACCACATGGTTCGGCTGCGTCTTATAGTCACCGCGATGCCGTTCATCTTTGTGGCTGTGGCGCAGTAAGATCTGATGCAATTGACGGATGTGATTCTCAGTGAGGTGAAGGTCTTCATGAGACTGAAAAACCAGATCCATGGCCTCGGCGTAGCCGGCGACTTCTTGTTCATCTCGTGTCTTGATTGACGTTGCTGTCAGGCCGGCTAACAATGTTTCGACTTGGGCATCACTGAGTTTGGCCCCTTCTATCCGGGTAGAAGATCCCACACTCTCAATGGTGGCTACTTTGCGCAATTGTTGCAAACGATCCGGGGACATGGTCTTGAACGAGAGCCATTGGCCTTTGAACTCGTCGAGCTCGGCAATGAGCTTGAGGATTTCTTGATCAACAGTGATTTTGGGTTGTTTCATTTAGACCTCATATCCGATTGCCTACCCGATAATACCCGATAATACCCGATTTTCAAGGGTTGGCGCTGACGCTCTCGATTCTCTCAACACAGCCAACGGCATGGTCATGGGCACACCCCAATACATGTCCCCAGAGCAGGTCGAGAACACTTCAATACAACCGGAAAAAACCAAGAAACCTGTCGAACAACCTGATGAAGCCAGAAACGAAGGAACTCTCAATCGGTCTTTTTCTCTTCTTAAGACGCCATCTTGGGCCACTGTCAAGAAAGGTGGTGACCCTCAGAATGAATCTAAGGGTAAATACCGTTTGCTTCGGGGGGCTCTTGGGACAGCATTCCCAGGAGCTGCCGCCTCTCGGACCGCGACGCCGACGGTCCCACGGGCGAGGACGTCAACATTGGTTTTCGAGTTTCCAGTACACAAGAAAAAGCCAGAACTTCAATTCGTCGATGGGGCCAATTGGGGGTGAGCAAATTGAGTCCAGAGAAGAAGTCTGCAATTGAGCAAATCTCAGCTTGATCCAAATCACGGTGCGCCCCTTGCGGCCTTCCATGAGTTGGTGGGTGGCAAGGGGCTTCTCTATGGTCTATGGCTGTGTGGTCGGCGTGGCGTTATTCTTAGCAGCCCAATCTCCCTATAGGTTCGTCCAAGCGCCGTTTTGGTAGATGATGTCGGTGTCGAGAGTGACGGTGTCGGTGAGGACGAAGACGTCGACGTGGTGTTTGGCGATTTTTCTTTTGATGTGGGGCTTCTTGTAGGTCAGGTGTTTGAGGCCCAAGGATAAATGGACACCACACATCCGTTCGAAGCTGCCCACATCGCAGACTACCTTATCTTGGGTGAATGCACGGTTCAGACCCAAACCCAATTCGCGTACCCAGACAGATCCTTCGTCTTCTCGAATTCTGGACAACACAGCGTCGAATTCGGGGGTGGAGTCTTCGGTGCCAACGACTCTTCCTTCTTCGATGATCAGAGTGATAGGGATCGGGGGACGATTGACAGTGAACGTACGATCGCCGAAGAAGGATATCTTAGCCCGGCCATGGACAGCTTCTAATTCCTTTGACTCGGTGAACACCTCGCCAATGGGATACTGGCCCCCGGCGTTTTTCATAGCGCTGTAATCACCGATGTTGATCTTGGCTGTTTCGAAGGATGCGGGGAAGATAAGTTCTTCGCCTTCGCTGATAATAACACACCTGGTGGCCTCGTCGATCTTCTTCTTGAGGTTGTGCCCAACGCCTCGAAAGTATTGGGGATCATAAGCGAGGGAGTCGATATAGGTTTCTCCTTCTTGGCCACACATGCGCCCCAAGTGGGGGTGCTCAATCACTTTCAAACCGCGATTGAAGAGTTCGATGCGAATGCGATAAGCATCCAAGCGAAAACTTGTAGATTGGACCAGAACAACCAGATCTCCTTCAGTCAATGGTTCGAAAGCCGCCAAAATGGCTTCTCGATCATGGGTGCCGAAATCGAGGAATGTGGCTTTGGGCAGAGCCAAGCGATAGGCCTGGGTCAAAACTCGTGATAGGTCGCTATCTCCATCCCAAACCACAACGGCCTTGTGAGTGTCGTCGAAGGTAAAAGCATACTTGAGGATGTCAGAAACGTGTTTGCTGGCAATCTCGATGGTGTGTTCTGGGATAGTGTTTGGCATCTTCTTGTTCTGGGTCTGAAGGATATGAACTTGCGTATGATCGTCGGCACATTGTGTGCGATTTCCTCGCGTTTCCCAAACCCCATGGCCGTTGCAAGAAAGAGTTGTTTCGCGCAAGATATGAAACGCAACTCGTGGCTAAGGTAGAAGTGGGTCGAGATTTGATGGCAATAGATCGCCTAATTGAAATTGAAAAGGGGATTTTTTCGAAACTAGGGGTGGCTCAAGTTGTTGATGCCCTTCAAGTGAAAGGCCGGATCGTCAGCGAAGATACCCGCTCGGTGATGAAAATAGTAG
>WFTN01000547.1 GCA_015485455.1 Planctomycetota bacterium
CTCCTTGCAAAGTGACAGAAGTCCCAGGAAAACCCGGCTGGGCAAAGTCATTGGTCACAGACCCACCTCCGGCATTAAAACGAAGATAAAGCAATTCTGGCCGTTGCCCCATAACCCTGCCATCTAAGAGGCAGAAGACGAGGAAAACCAGGGGTAAAAGAACTGGGGGATCCCAAGACATCGGGCTCCCACTCTTTTTTTCATTGTCATTGTGCCACATATTTTAAGGTCTCCTGTATGGCCTTCTCATGCGCCATTCTTGGACAAGTTTCTCAGTAGCAGACGCCCGATTCATCAAGATATTGTAGCCTCGCCCAGAGCGAAACGTTTGAAGCGGCTCGCCCACGGTTCCTCCTTGACTTCCAAGACCCAGGTTGTTGCCAAAGACTCGACCCGCACTTGAAATATAGGCGCTGCGCACGAGGGGCAGGGGAACATCCCAATATGCGTAGAGACCCGTGTCTTGGCCCCAAACGGCGGTGGCTGTTTGAGCACTATCACCCACATAATCTATCGCGGTATAGTCGGTGTAAAATAAGACTGCGCCAGCCAGACTCGTGGGAGGAAGATCCACGTTATTCATACCGTTAATGGATGTACCCAAATCTGGGTCCATCGTCAGCCCAGATGCGAAGAACATCGAATCTTGCTTGTCCCGAGTCACAATTTTTGAGCTCACCGGAAAAGGCCAGCCAATCGCCGAGACACCATAATAGACCGTGCCACTATCGGCGGCAGGGGGAAACACCTGCTGGGAAGGAATCGAAGGACAACCTGTAGGGGTGGCCAAAGCGTTCACGTAAGCAACAATATCACTTGTTGGTACAAGACCCGAAGACCAATATTGGTCATCCTTATCAGATGAGAGAGGCGTTGCTAAATATTCGATGGCCTCATCTGGCCGCATGTGAAAGCTATCGAGATCAACAGGCAGAGGGGGCGTGTTGCTATCTGTTGATTCGAACCAATAACCATTGTAGATGCCCCCATCGTAGAATTCTAGGATCGTCCAAGCCTCTACTTCACTTGGGGTAAAACTCATGCTCCCATCCCAAGCGATAGAATGGGCGCATCGCTTCAAAAATCGAATTTGATCTCCTGCCCGAAAGGGGCTGGGCACATTGACGGTGCTGGGGGAGCTTGTGATGTCTGCGGCACGCAACCAACGATTAGCACCTGCTGAGGGACGTGTGTCTTGGAGGCCATCAAAAAGATCAGCGAGAGAAGCAAGGCGTCGCACTGAGACACTCGACCCTGGGCTAATCGCCGTTGCCAAGGTGTCATTACTCGGCCAGTCATCTAGGGTCATGGTGCTGCCTGCGGCAGCATCCAAGAACCACCAATGCCCTTCTAATCCATGATCTTCGGGATTTGGACTTTGGTTCGTCGGCGACAGAGGAAGTGTGATTCGTCCTGGTCGTCTTGAAGACGTATCCCAGTCTTCTGAGATCATGGCGTAATACTCAAAAGATCCAGCCTCAGTGGGATAAATCGGTGTATTGGGGTTGGTGGTGACAGAAACAGGATAGGCTGTGGTATTGGCGCTCGTCCAAATAGTCTGAGCACTTGCTTGGGTTGCAGTGTTGACGCGAACCCGCCAAAGATCAGGTGTCTGAAATGGGTAGCAAATCAAGTTAGCCCGGGGCACAGTAGAGGCCAGAGGATCATTCCGAGAGATCAACATGCGATCGAGACCGACGGGTGCGGTGCTGATAGTGCGAAAGGCGGCCATGGCTGACCCGCCCTTGAAAACAACTCGATAGAATTTCTCGTCGCTTCCGGCATTGACGGGGCGATTAAGAGTGAACTCAAATTCGTCTGGAGTGCCCGTGGGAGTGATGGTGTAATTCTGCAGAACAGTTTTCCATTGGGGATAGAACTGAACTGGTGGCCCTTCACTGAAAAGAGAAATACTGGTTTGGACTTCATAGTCACTGGCGGCGTTGCCCCCTCCCCCTTGGAAGGTGATGGTGATGCGCCAGTTTTTGAGCCCCATGTTTAACTTCTTCTTGATTGAAGTAATGCGAAAAGTCTTGAAAGGATTGTCTAAGTCGGAAGAACCAGCAACGGGAGTACCCGTCAGATTCTCGTGTTCATATTCGTTGCGATCGCCTTGGCCATCGCCATCCGTGTCCCATTCGCTCACACTGAAAGCGGCTTCTTGACTATCGGGCAGACCGTCCTTGTCGCTATCGACAATGCCTCGAATATGGAGGTCAAAAAAATCAGCGAAAGCCTCAAAATCTTTTTGGTCCATGTCCCGCCAACCGTGCCTTTGGCCAAACCTTGGAAACTGAGATAAGTTTGAAGCTGTGGCCCGGCCATCGTAAACAGTCTTGAATCGTTCGGCCTGAAAGGGAACAACAACAGAGTCCGTATCACCGTAGAGATAAAAAACAGGAGGGGCAGCCGAGTGGACTAAATCAACGATGTTATGGCCTGTGAACATCTGAGCCCAGTCGGTGGGAATAACCTGATAAATCGTGTTCAGGGCCATGTCGTTATTGTTTACGGCCCGATCAGCCGGGGGCGGAAATGGAAATGCAGCCGGATAAAGCACGGTGAACGATAGAGTGTCAAAGAGGACATGCTTCCAGAGAACATCCCCTCCTGTTGCACTCGGTATTTTCTTCAAGTACCCCTCCGGAAGAAACTGCGCAGAAGGTACGCCATTGAGAGCATCGGTAAGCAGGCCACCATTGGCAGGAAATTGAATCTGCTGGGCGGGGGGATAGTGAGTTGGAAGCCCTAGGTAGCTAGGCACGGGAAACCCTGAGGCGCTGAGGTCAACGTGGGCGAAGCCAGAAGCATTGCGCCTCATATAGCTGTCGTCCCCCGGAAAACGCCAATTGTAGGTATCAACTCCTGGGCAACAAACGGCAGTTGCCCCTACCCCGGAATCGAGGAGTGTTTCCACTCCATTGAGGTCCGTCACCAGGGTGCTCTTTCTGAGCGATGCTTCCTTCATGGCAATGTCAAGGATGAAGAAAGCACCAGCACTTCCCCCGAAGCCACCATATGAATTTGGATCCGACGGGTCTACGATCGGGAAGGGCACCCCGGCTGGGTGATTGGGAGGGGGAACTCCTTGGTTGAACTTCTTGATCTCAATCACAGATAGCTCAACGAATTCGCGTATTTCAGAAGAAACGTAACCAGGTTGAGGCAAGACACCACCACCTTGCAAGAAACTCGAAGGCGGATGAGTGATGATGAAAACAGTGTAACCACGCTGAAGAAGCCACTGCCATTGGTTGAGATTATCGCCGTCCCAAAATGAGTCTTTGTGGGACACAAATCCCGCACTGTCAACGGTAATTACACCATAGCCATTGGCCGCAGGGGATTTGGGAATTAGAACCACGACACCATTGTCTTGGTCATCAATATCAGCCCAGTAATGAAGGGGTGGGGTAGATCGAGGGCGCGGAATCACATAGCGGTCAAAAGTCGCTAGGGACGTCGTTTGAGCGTGCAGACTTTCAAGCGAGAGAGACATAAGAGAGACATAAGAGAGACATAAGAGAGACCCGGCGCAAGGGCCAACGAATTGCCTTAATCATTTTTTTCCTTCCTATTTACGCAATAAGTCCCCGCAGAATAGTCTTTTCAAGAACGATGTCAACCTAGATTTTTATGCAGGTAGCTGCAATCCCTGACCCTCTGCCACGGGGATGGGATGTCTATGATTCATGTCATATCGGGTACCCGGTCAACTTCAGCGGCATGGATATCACCATGGAGCCTTGTGTTGGGGAAACGAGCCAGAGAATCTTGCCCTTTTCGAGCACCACCTCAAGCAAACGAAAACGGTCCCTGACATCGACTTGGGGGTTCCGCTGCTGCGGAATCGCACCATTTGGTATAAGGTGACAGGCTCGCTTTATTGCAACATCGCAGCGCGGGTTTTGTTTCTTGAGGAGTCCTTCATGTTGCGATTCTTTGCTTTGCTTGTCTGCCTCTTGGGGGCTCTCTTGGGTCCTCTGCCAGATGGGTTTGCCCAAGAAGAAAACAAAGCAAAAAGCCCGAACAAACGGCCCAACATCGTCTTCATCATCTCTGACGACCATGACTACGAGCACTTGGGTTTCATGGGACACCCTTTTGCCAAAACTCCGGAAATTGATGCTTTGGCCGCCTCTGGATTCGTCTTCAATTTGGCCCACCTTCCGATGTCCCGCTGCCGTCCAACCTTGGCGAGTATGTTAAGTGGACTTCACCCCCATCAAAATGGCATCTACTACAACTATGGCACCCAAACATTGCCTGGAAGTAACTCCCTCCCCATGCTGCTTCGAGACGCTGGTTATGCCACCTTCGGATCAGGAAAATACTGGGAGGGTGATCCCCGGGTTATGGGCTTCACCCATGGCAAGGGACGTACAGCATCTCGCTTCGTACGGCAACATCAAGATGATGCGCTGAATTTCTTGGAGGAAGTGGGAAGTGAGAAACCCTTCTTCATGTGGTGGGCGCCCAAACTCCCCCACCGCCCTCACAACGCTCCTGAACGATTCAAGCAACTCTATAACCCCGCAGACTTCGAGGTTCCGGAATGGGTCAAAGGACCAGGGTCTCATTATCGGGCCAAAGAGCATAACCTTCTGGCCGCCACTTCTTGGCTGGACGAAGGAATCGGCGATCTCATGGCCAAGCTCCGTGAAAGAAAATTGCTTCAGAACACCATTGTTGTCTTCCTGATCGACAATGGCTGGAGCAACGGATTGCCGTCAAAAGGGACACCCTTCGAAAAAGGGCTTCGAACCCCCATCATCCTTTCTTGGCCGGCACAAATCCCCAAGGGCAAGAGCACGGACGTTCTGGTGAGCACCCTCGATCTGTTCCCCACACTTCTCGATTATGCCCGAGTCTCTCCGCCAACTGGATTGCCAGGAAGAAGCTTGCGTGACGTGATCCAAGGGAAGACGAAATCCGGAAGAACAACACTGTATGGCGCCATCTACCCGGCGATCTCAACCATGGAAGATGAAGCCCCTGAACGGGATGTCTACGCCCTCTATGCCCGGGATGAACGCTGGAAGTACATCCGCTATGTCCAAGATGTTCGCGAATCGGACAATGCCAGCTACTTGAGAATCCAAACAATTCTCGCAGATTTCCCCAGTCGTACTGCGGGCCAGGAAGACTTATTCGACTTAGAGGCCGATCCCTATGAGTTGCACAACTTGAGCAACGATCCCTCACTCAAGAATCGGTTGGCAGATATGCGTCAAAGGACTTTTTCCTGGTGGAAAGAAACTGGAGGCAAGCCCATTCGCCACTCCCCCCAAGAGAAGACAAAAAAGAAGAAGAACAAAGAGAAGACGCAAGAGAAGTTAGGGCAGGCCAAACGACCAAACATCATCATCATCTTGGCGGACGACTTGGGTTATGGCGATTTGGGATCCTACGGGCAGAAAAAAATTAAGACGCCCGTGTTAGATCGCATGGCAAAAGAAGGCATCCGTTTCACTCAACACTACGCGGGTTCAAGTGTCGGTGCCCCATCTCGCTGTGCTCTGCTCACCGGACTTCACACAGGACACGCCTATGTGCGTGACAAGCGAGCCCAGCCATCTGATGGACAACTGGCTATTCCTGCGGATACACAAACCATTGCCACAGTCTTAAAGAAGGTCGGTTATCGCACAGGTTTCATAGGCAAATGGGGGTTAGGAGACCCAGGCTCCACGGGTGTGCCGAATCATGTTGGTTTTGATTCCTTCTATGGATTTCTGAATCGGTGGCGCGCTCAGAATCACTTCCCCAAGTACTTGTGGCGCGACGAAAAAAAGGAAGAAATCACTGGCAACTTGAATGGCAAAAAGACCAACTACTCTGGAGATCTCTTCACCGCAGAGAGCTTGGCTTTCATCAACAAGAATAAGAAGGAAGAGCCTTTTTTGCTCTTCCTTTCCTTCGCTTCACCACACGCATCGTTGGAAGCACCGCAGGATGCCCTCAAGCCCTATGTTGGAAAATGGAGAGAACGTCCCTACAAGAGCAGGTATTTTCGAAGACAGCAGAAACCCCGCGCTGCTTTTGCCGCCATGGTCAGCCGGATGGACCAAAACATCGGCAGGATTTTCGCCTGCCTAAAGAAAAATCACATTGAACAGGACACCCTCATCATCTTCTCCAGTGACAACGGGCCCAGTTGGGAAGGGGGCAGTGATGGTAGATTCTTTCGCAGCACTGGACCATTCCGTGGCAAAAAGGGGACCCATCTTGAAGGAGGAATTCGGGTGCCATTCCTGGTGCGTTGGCCAGCACAAATCGGCGCTATGAGTGAAGCTCCCTTGATATCAGCGTCCTGGGACCTTCTTCCGACCTTGGCAGAAATCGCCAAAGCTCCAATTCCAAAAGACCTCGATGGCGAATCCATGCTGCCCACCTTCTTCGGGTTTCCAGAAGAACAAGATGAGCATGACTACCTCTACTGGGAATTCAGCGAGCGGCACCAGGCGGTACGCTTAGGCCGTTGGAAAGCGGATCGCGGCAACCATTCCCCCCAAGTCCGTCTCTTTGACGTCGAAAACGACCCAGCGGAATCCAAAGACTTAGGACTTCGTCGACTATCGGAAGTCCGACGTATGAAGGCCATCATGAAAGAAGCCAGAACTCCGTCTGAGATCTTTGACATGCAAGAACCTCGACTGCCCAAATTGGGAGCAAATCGAGACGAACGTTTCTTGACACGCAAGGACCTCCTTTCCCGAAGAAACTGGAAGTTCATCGTCGGTGGCGCCTCATCTGACCTCAGCGATCCGGCCTATCGCCATGCCATAGACAGCGACCCCACAACCATTTGGTTTACTGACCCCGATGCCCCCAATGCCGGCCATCCTTACGACCTCGTTGTCGATTTGGGCCAATCAGCCACAATCCAGGGCATCCGTTATCTCAGTCGTCGCAATGGCAACCGAGGTCTCATCAAGGAATTCTCTATCCGCGTGAGCCAAGACCCCAAGCATTTCCCAGAAGCGATCTTTAAAGGCTCCTTTGGCACTGAAAGAACCGAACAAGAACGCACTTGGAAACCCCTGACCGGACGCTATGTACAACTCCGCATTCTGAGCTCCCACGAGAATTCGAAATTGGCTTCAATCGCGGAATTTGGTTTCATCGGTCGTTTTCAAGATTGATCCGCTCCTCAAGAGGAGGAGGAAGATCTCCGAATTCCATGGCGTTGTAAAAGATACCGAAGAAATTTCCCAAGATGATAGGATCCCTCTGACTTGGAGATCTGCTTCTCAGCAAAAATCGGAGCCTCTCATGCGTCTCATGCTTTTGGTGTTTCTTCTGAGTTCATCACCGCTGCTATTGCCAGGCCAACAAGCGAACGACTGGGAAGATCCCAACGTCATCGGGCGCAACAAAGAAAAGCCACGGGCCCTAGCCCTGGAATCATCACGAGAGCGAATCTCTTTGGATGGCACATGGAAGTTTCACTGGTCCCCCACACCGAAGGGCAAGCCCAAAAGATTTCAGAACGTCAACTACGACGACTCAAAGTGGGACAGCATCGTCGTTCCATCATGCTGGGAATTACAAGGATACGGCAAGCCGATTTACACCAACGTCCGCTATCCCCATAAGAAAAACCCACCCTTCATCGACCATGGGGACAATCCTGTGGGAAACTACCGTCGAACGATTGATGTGCCGAAGAGCTGGCAGAGTCAAAACGTGTTCATCCATTTCGGTGGAGTCTACTCGGCATTCTATCTTTGGATCAATGGCGAGAAAGTTGGCTACAGCGAAGGCAGCAAGACACCAGCCGAATTCGATGTCACCCGCTATTTGCGAACCGGCAAGAACCACATCAGCGTTGAAGTCTATCGCTGGTGTGATGGAAGCTACTTAGAAGACCAAGACATGTGGCGCTTCAGTGGCATATTTCGCTCCGTTTACCTCTTCACCACCCCACCTGTGCAGATAAGAGATTTCTCCTTATCCTGTGACTTGGACAAGAGTTATCGAGACGCGACACTCTCCATCTCAGCAGTTATCAGAAATCTTGACACCATACCCTCTGGCCCTCGACGCTTGTTGGTCTCCCTTCAGTCTCCCAACTCCAGCCAACCTCCCATCCTCCGTACTTCCATCCTTGTGCCCAGCATCGCAGGAAAAAGTGAGCAGCGTGTTGCTGTCAATGTGCCCGTTCGAAATCCTGAAAAATGGACGGCGGAGAATCCTCATCTCTATCAGGCCGAGTTTCGGCTCAGTGCACCCAACTCAAACGGCAAGGACGATCACTTGTTATGCGATTTTGGCTTTCGCGAAGTTGAAATCAAAGATCGGCGCTTGCTCATCAACGGCAAGCCCGTTGTCTTAAAAGGTGTCAACCGTCACGAGCATGATCCAGACACGGGGCGCACCTTAACGCGAAAACGGATGATCGAAGACATCGCGTTGATGAAGCAAAACAACATCAATACCGTGCGAACAAGCCACTACCCCAATGATCCCTATTGGTATCGCCTTTGTGATCTTTATGGCATTTATGTCATCGATGAAGCCAATATCGAATCTCACGGAATGGGTTATGGCAAGGAATCTTTGGGCCATGACCCAACTTGGGAGAAAGCCCATGTAGACCGAACTGTCCGCATGGTCGAGAGAGACAAAAATCACCCTTCGATTATCATGTGGTCTTTGGGCAACGAAGCTGGCCCAGGGGTTAACTTTGTGGCCACCTCCAGGGCAGTTCGTGCGCTCGATAGAAGCCGCCCCATTCACTACGAACGCATGAACTCTGTGGGTGATGTCGATAGTGCCATGTACCCATCCGTAGCCTGGCTAAAAAGTCGAGGCGAGAGCGCCTCAGAGAAACCATTCTTCATCTGCGAATATGCCCATGCCATGGGCAATGCCCTGGGCAACTTGGCGGAGTACTGGGAGGTCATTGAAAAACATCCCAACTTAATCGGTGGCTGCATTTGGGATTGGGTTGATCAAGGCCTGCGCAAAGACTCAGGCGAAGTCGATCAGGATGGAAACCCTCTGTGGTACTGGGCCTACGGTGGGGACTACGGCGATACTCCCAACGACGGCAATTTCTGCATGAATGGAGTCGTTGGTCCAGATCGCGCTATTTCGCCAAAGTTGCTGGAAGTGAAGAAAGTCTACCAATACATCCGTGTGGACAAAGCTGCTCTTGCTCAAGGAGTCCTTCGCATGAAGAACGGTTATGCCTTTCGCAATCTCGATGGTTTCTACGGGCGCTACGAGATTTCAGACGATGGCGTTGAAACCGCGAGCGGAACGTTCGAGATCCCGACGTGCAAACCCGGCGACACAGCAATTCTTAGGCTTGACATTCCCAGTGCCATGCCCCCTGTTGGGATCGAGCGTTTTCTTCGAGTCAGCTTTCATGAGAAACGCAAGCGCCTGGGATTAGAAAAGGGTCACGAGGTAGCCTGGGCGCAAGAAAGAATCGGATATCGCCCTGCCCCGCCAAGAGAAGCGCTTGGGGATGCACTCCTCTATATGGAAGATGCGCACTGTCTCACGGTTGTTGGCTTGGACTACGCTGTGGATTTCAGCAAGAAAGACGGTGCTCTTGTCCGCTGGGTCATCCATGACATGTCGCTCATTGGGGAGAACAAGGGCGAGGCCCCACAGATTTCTTTGATACGCGCCCTCACCGACAACGACAACTGGATGCGAAGAAGCATTGAAGACTTAGGTCTGGGAGATTTGAAGATCAACAAAGACGGGTGGCATGTGAGTTTCGCCAAGAGCTCATCCAGGCTCATCACCACCACGGAAGGCACTTTGGTGGGTCGTGAAGACGTGGGGGTCCAAGTCAAAACCGTTTACGACCTGCGCATAGATGGCTCCATTGTTGTTCATCACACGGTCAAACCCCAAGGTATCCTCCCGGCAATTCCCCGAATAGCAGCGGGATTCATCCTGCCAAAAGAGCTCAACAACATGACCTGGTTTGGAAGAGGCCCTCATGAAAGCTACATCGACCGCAAACAAAGTGCAGCGCTAGGACTCTACAGTGGAACAGTTGCCGAGCAATTCACCGACTATGCTCGACCCCAAGATTGCGGCAATAAAACCGACGTGCGTTGGGCAGCCTTCTTAGACAAGAAGGGTCGGGGTCTCATTGTCCAGCCAACTGGTCCCATGTCCCTCAGTGCCCTTCACTACACGGCGAAACAACTTGATGAATCTCGCCACCGCAATGGGCAAAAAAAGAAGTACAAAGCGCTCGCCACAGATGGACGCATCTATGTTCACCTAGACGCCAAGCAAATGGGCTTAGGGGGAGCTTCTTGCGGTCCTGGTCCCATGCCTCAGTATCGCTTCGACCCCAATAAGCCCGTCTACTTTTCATACACCCTCAGGCCCTACACCAGCGCGATGGGAAAACTCAATGAAGTTGCCCGTTGGCGATTGCCGATTCTCGCCGAACCAACAATCAACCGAGACGACAACGGCAGGATCACCATGGGGAGTCGGGATAAGAATGCCACGATCCGCTTCACTTTCGACGGCTCTGTTCCCGACGAGAAATCGCCCGAGTATGTGAAGAGCATTCACAAGGTGGAATCTTGCACCGTCAAAGCCATTTGTTTCAAAGATGGGTTTCCCCCAAGTCCTGTGGCTAACGAAGCCTTTGACTTGATGATCCCACTTGTGGCGGTCGATCACTCTCTTTGGCGCATTCACGACTTTGATTCGGAACAACCAGGAGAAGGGCTAGCCAAGAACTCCATCGATGGCAACCCCCACACTTTCTGGCACACCAACTGGCAAACGAGCCGAGAACCCCAACCCCATCAGATCAGCCTAGATTTGGGAAAGAGCTACAAGCTCGCTGGCATCAAATATTGGCCAAGGCAAAGTGGGCGCAATGGTTGGATCAGGAAGTTCGAAATCTACCTCAGCTTAAACGGCAAGTCTTGGGGCGAAGCTGTGGCGCAGGGGGTTTTCCCCAGAAGTTCCGCTGTTCAAAAAGTCGAATTCTCCAAGGCGCAGAAAGCTCGCTTCATTCGCATAGTGAGTTTGTCAGAGGCTGCAGGGGCCTACTACACTTCCATAGCTGAAATTGACGTCATGGCCATTGAATAGGTTTGAGGTCATCGAATCTCAGTGACGCACACTCGATATTCCACGAAAGTTCATGGGAAGCTACTTCGACCGATTGCGACCCAAGAATTTCTGGCCCTTAGCCCAAACTAGACCCAAGCCAGCGATAGGTCGGATCTCTAAGAGAGGCAACAAAAGGTGGGCTTCACCGGAGTTCTCAGCACCCCGTTTCTTAACTTCTTGGTGCAAGAGACGATATTCCAAAGGAAAACGATTCGAGAGGAAACTCCCGATCTCTGCGATTCTCTCTTCGGACAATCCTGGATAGGGCTGCCAAGTACCGTCGTCACCAGCTAAGGGATCGCGAAAGAGAACTCCGTCTTCTCGCCCCATGTATTGCAAGGCAAGCGCCTCATTCTTTTGCTCATACTGGGACAAGAAAGCCTTGCGTCTTGCCGGCGACAGAAGGGCATGATTCCAAGGCTTTGAACCTTCCGAGTTCGAGTAGCTTTGCAGAGGAACGTCCAACACACGGGCTAGCTTGGGAAAAACATTCACCAGACGTTTGAATTCAAGTGCGTCTCGATTGTAAGAAGGATTGACAACTCGTTGGGGAAAGGTGAAAGAGTCGTCTGCATCGATCCCTAGAACACCCAGAAAGTCCAAGAGAATATTCCCTTGGGCGAACTGTTGCCTTTCAAAGGCCCTCACCTGGATATTCTCTTTCTTGAACAATGAGGCCCAACGATCAAGATAAGTCAAGTAGCTGTTTCTCTCATCTGGGGGAGTGTCATTCAAATAGGAGTCAAAGCTCAAACAGATTCCCCGACGCTTCACCGCCTGATTGTAAACTGATTCGAGCCGCAGATCTTGGCGCCGAAGGTAGACAACGATTCGGCTATTCTCAGAGAAGACAGATCGCATCTCTTCTGGGCGTACATACATTCCCTCCCAGGAAAACAGAGGGTGTGCACCTGAAGGACAGTTGTGAATCAATGCTGGGACCTGTTGTCGGCTATCTTCGTCGTGCAGCAAAGACTGGTGTCCGCCAGACACAAAGTTCGCATCGCAGGAATGCTCAGGGTACCAGAATCCCAACTCCAACAAACGTAAACGGTTCTGTAGTAAGAAGTACTGGATACTTGAGGTACCAGTCTTAGGCATGCCAATATGCAAATAAGGGTCGTTCAAGATGGAATAAGTCCAGAGAAATGAGGTCGAGGTCGACTCAGCCGGGGCTTCGATTATATGTTCTTAGATCAAAGATGAGTAAGGGAAAATCCGCCAATCCCATCAACAATTGAAGTGGCGCATCGAACAGGACTTCTATAGACTCGTCGAAACAAGGCCCCCCTGAGGATACCCATGAATTCAACTTCCACCCTCTTCGTTTCGAAAA